>CAMOWU010000005.1 GCA_946628545.1 uncultured Bacteroides sp.
TTTTATTCACATCTAAGAAGGTAATCGAATGAAGATAGGCAATATAGATTTGGGTTTCCGTCCTGTGATGCTGGCACCGATGGAGGATGTCACCGACAGGGCCTTCCGGCTCCTTTGCAGGAGTTTCGGTGCGTCGATGGTCTATTCTGAGTTTGTCAGCGCCGACGCTTTGATTCGTTCCGTCAATCGCTCGCTCGACAAAATCACCATCAGCGAGGAGGAACGACCCGTGGCGGTGCAGATCTATGGGCGCGATGTGGCGTCGATGGTGGAGGCTGCCCGCATGGTGGAGAGTCAGGGGCGTCCTGATGTCATCGACTTGAATTTCGGCTGTCCGGTGAAGAAGGTGGCAGGAAAGGGCGCTGGGTCCGGCATGCTCAAGAATGTGCCTCTGCTGCTCGAGATCACACGTGCGGTGGTCGATGCCGTGTCACTGCCTGTGACCGTCAAGACCCGTCTGGGATGGGACATGGAGAATAAGATTATTGTGGAACTGGCAGAGCAGTTGCAGGACTGTGGCATCCAGGCGCTCACCATCCATGGCCGCACCCGTAGTCAGATGTACACGGGGGAAGCCGACTGGACCCTTATCGGTGAGGTGAAGAACAATCCCCGCATGCATATCCCTATCATTGGCAACGGGGATGTCACCACTCCACAGAGAGCCAAGGAATGTTTCGACTGTTATGGTGTGGATGGCATCATGATTGGCCGTGCCTCGTTCGGGCGTCCATGGATTTTCCGTGAAGTGCGTCATTATCTCGATACTGGCGAAGAGGATACTTCGCTTACCCCTCATGCCAAACTCGACATCCTGCGCGAAGAGATCGTCAAGAGTGTGGAGTGTGCGCCCAAAGGCGAGTTGAGCGGCATCATGCACATACGTCGCCATCTGGCCAATTCGCCTCTCTTCAAGGGTATTCCCGATTTCCGTTCCACCCGCATCCGCATGTTGCGGGCGGAGACCAAAGACGAACTATTCGACATCCTCAACCATATAGAGCACCATTTCCTGTAGGGACGCGACGTGTCGCGTCCGAATAAGACGACACTTCTATAGGCAGACATGTCATTTCTTTGTTTACTGTAGGAGGTGCGGCATTCCTGACGAACGTTTTTGTGCGGCAGGAATGCCGCACCTCCTATTTGGTACTTCGCGATAAATAAAAGGTGGCTATCAACATCTGCGTTGATAGCCACCTTTAAGTTTATGTTTCAGACCTTATGGATGATTACATCAAGTCGTCGAAACTGCTCTTGATACCTCCGTTCTGGTCGTTGCCACCGTCCTGGTTGTGACCACCGTCGCGACGTGGACGACGATCGCCGTCACGGCGTGGGCGACGTTCGCCACGCTCGCCACGTTCCTCGCGGCGTGGGCGGGCTGGACGCTCCTGGTAGCCCTCGGGCTTGTCGATGAGCACACGGTGGGAGAGTTTGAACTTACCCGTCTTGCTGTCGATGTCGAGCAGCTTCACGGAAATCTTGTCGCCCTCCTTCAGACCAGTTTCCTCTACTGTCTCCAGACGTTTCCAGTCGATCTCGGAGATGTGGAGCAAACCGTCCTTGCCAGGCAGGAACTCCACGAAGCAACCGTAAGGCATGATGCTGCGAACAGTACCCTCATAAACCTCACCCACTTCTGGGATGGCTACGATAGCCTTGATCTTGGCGATGGCAGCGTCGATAGCCTCCTTGTTGGGAGCTGATACCTGCACTTTGCCCACACCGTCCACCTCGTCGATGGTGATGGTGGTCTGGGTGTCTTCCTGCATCTGCTGGATGATCTTTCCACCCGGGCCAATCACTGCGCCGATGAATTCCTTCGGGATGATGATTTGCTCGATGCGTGGTACGTGAGGCTTGAGTTCCGCACGTGGCTCGGAGATGGTCTTCATCATCTCGGCCATGATATGCTCACGGCCTGCCTTGGCCTGCATCAGCGCTTTCTCCAGAATCTCATACGACAGACCGTCGCACTTGATGTCCATCTGAGTGGCAGTCAGACCGTCCTTCGTACCGGTGGTCTTGAAGTCCATGTCGCCGAGGTGGTCCTCATCGCCGAGGATGTCCGACAGCACGGCATATTTGTCCTCTCCTGGGTTCTTGATCAGACCCATTGCGATACCAGCCACAGGTTTCTTGATGGGCACACCAGCGTCCATCAGGGCGAGAGTGCCGGCGCAAGTGGTGGCCATGGATGAAGAACCATTGGACTCCAGCACGTCGGAAACCACACGGATGGTGTAGGGGTAGTCCTCAGGAATCTGTCCCTTGATGCCTCTCCATGCCAGATGGCCGTGACCAATCTCACGACGACCTACGCCGCGCTGTGCCTTGGCCTCGCCTGTGGAGAAGGGAGGGAAGTTGTAGTGGAGCAGGAAGCGCTGGTAGTAGCGTTCCAGAGCACCGTCAACCAGTTTCTCGTCCAGTTTGGTACCCAGAGTGGCAGTGGCCAGTGCCTGAGTCTCACCACGGGTGAAGATAGCGCTTCCGTGAGGACCGGGCAGTGGGCTCACCTCGCACCAGATAGGGCGGATGTCGGTGGTCAAACGACCGTCGAGACGTGTGCCCTCATCGAGCACGCAGCGACGCATGGCATCGCGCTCAACGTCGTTGTAGTAGCGGTCGATCATGCCGTTCTTCTCTTCCAGTTCCTCTTCGCTGAGGTCAGCGTGAGCTGCTGCGTATGCTTCTTTGAAACCGTCGCGGATGGCACCGAAGGCATCCTCGCGGGCATGCTTGTCGCGGTTGCCCTCCTTGGTGATCTGGTAGCACTTGTCGTAGCACTCCTTACGCACCTGCTCGCGCAGTTCGTCGTCGTTCACCTCGTGGCAGTATTCGCGCTTCACGTCTGTACCCAGTTCCTTGGACAGCTCTTTCTGCATCTGGCACATGGGTTTGATGGCATCGTGTGCGGCCTTGAGGGCAGCAAGCAGGTCTTGCTCGCTCACTTCCTTCATCTCGCCTTCCACCATCATGATGTTATCCTCAGTGGCACCCACCATAAGGTCCATGTCGGCCTCTTTCAGTTGCTCGAAAGTAGGGTTGATGACAAACTCACCGTTGATTCTGGCCACGCGGACTTCTGAGATAGGACCCTCGAAAGGTATATCTGAAGCAGACAGCGCTGCTGAAGCAGCGAAACCTGCAAGTGCATCGGGCATGTCAACACCGTCGGCTGAAAACACAATCACATTCACATAAACCTCGGCGTGATAGTTGGATGGGAACAGTGGACGCAGGGCGCGGTCCACAAGTCGGCAGGTCAGGATTTCCTCATCGGATGCCTTGCCTTCTCTCTTGGTGAAACCACCGGGGAAACGACCGGCAGCGGAGTATTTCTCTCTGTACTCCACCTGCAAGGGCATGAAATCTGTACCTGGAACTGCATCTTTGGCGGCGCAGACAGTGGCCAGGAGCATCGTCTTACCCATGGTAAGCATCACGGCTCCATCGGCTTGTTTCGCCAGTTTTCCTGTCTCAATGCTAATTTCTCTTCCGTCAGGCAATGAGACCTTCTTTGTAATAACGTTCATCTTAATTGGTTGTAAAAAATATATTTATGCATAAAAATCGTGCAAAGTTACTATTTATTAGCCACTTCACCATCTGATTTTCCGAGAAAAATGTTTTTATTAACTACTTTTTGCTTTTGAGGGCGTCAATCAGTCGATTTTCAGGAATCAACTCATGTGTCTTTCTTAATTCTTAACTCTTAACTCTTAACTCTTAATTCTTAACTCTTAACTCCCTTAGTTCTTCATCCAGAAACTGCGGGTGAAGAGAATGACCACTGGGAAGATTTCCAATCGGCCGATAAGCATGAGGAAAGAGCAGACATACTTGCCCATAGGCGAGATGATGTCCCAGCACTGGGCAGGTCCGAAACGTCCGAGAGCTGGTCCCACATTGCTGAGGGAGGAGATGGCAATGCTCAAAGCCTCCTCGAAGTTCAGGCCGCAAAACGACAGGGCCAATGTGCCAGCCACGCAGAAGCCGCCGAACAGAGACAGGAAAGCCAGAAGTGTCTGGCGCATGGACTGAGGGATGATGGCACCGTTGATCTTCACTGGCAGCACAGCACGAGGGTGGAGGATGCGGGTGAACTCATTGCGCAGGATGCGGTAGATAATCGACAGGCGGATACATTTCATGCCTCCAGCGGTGGAGCCTGAGCATGAACCAGCGAGCATGACGATGAGCAACACGGGGTGAGCCATTGCTGGCCAGAGCATGTAGTCGCAAGAGGCATAACCTGTGGTGGTCTGCAGCGAAACGACTGTGAAGGCTGCCTCGCGGAAAGAGAGCTCAAGGTTGAAAGGCGTGTGCGGATGCAGGTACATGATGGTGGTGACCACGATGATGGAACCGAAACAGATGGCCAGATAGCATTTGAACTCATTGTCACTGAAGATCTTGCCTATCTGCCCTTTGAATAAACACCAATAGAGGAGTGTGAAATTGGTGCCGGAGGCAAACATGAAGAAAGTGATGACATACTCTATGGCTGGGGAGTCGTAGAGTACGTGCAACATGGCGGTGTGGGGGGCGAAACCGCCAGTGGCAGTCGTGGTCAGAGCGAAATTCACGGCATCGAACAGGCTCATGCCCAGAAGGTAGAGAAGGAGGGTGCAAGAGAAGGTGAGCAAGATGTAGATAGAGGCTATCCATCTGGCAGTCACAGAGATGCGGGGCTGGATCTTGTTGTGGATAGGACCTGTGGATTCTGCGGCGAAGATTTTCACTTCGCTTTGTCCCACAGAAGGCAGGAATGCCACGGTGAAGAAGATGATGCCGATACCGCCTATCCATTGGGTCAGGCTTCGCCAGAAGAGTATGCTGCGAGGTTGTCCGTCGATATCGGCGAGGGCGGTAGCGCCGGTAGAGGTGAATCCCGACATGGTCTCGAAAAATGCACCTGCCACATCGGTGAAGGTTCCGGCCACCAGATAAGGTATCATGCCAAGAAGGGAAAAGAGCACCCAGATGGCAGAGACGATGAGGTAGCTGTCCTTGCGGCCCACGTTCTCACTGGCGTTACGCCCATAGAGGAACCCAGCGCCTCCTACCACCGCGCAGGCCAGCAACGACCAGACGAAAGGCATCAGGTCTTCGTGGTAGAAAAGTGCGGAGGCCATGGAGATGAACAGCAGCACAATCTCCACCATCAACAGCATACCTGCACTTTTGGATATGACTCGCCAATTGATCATCTGAAATATTTTTCGAGTTTCTTGAGGGTGTTCTCCACACAGAAGGCCACTACGCGGTCGCCTTCTTGCAGTTGGGTCAGACCGTTGACCAGCATGCTCTGCCCGTTTCGCATCATTCCTCCAAGGTTCACCCCCTTGGGCAGGGAGAGGTCCTTGATGGGTTTGCCCGTCACCTTTGAGTTGGCTTTGACCATGAACTCAGCCACTTCTGCTTCTGCCACGTTGAGCATCTTCACCGAATTCACGTCGGCTTTCATCAGCATGCGGTAAATATGGCTGGCGGCAATGGTTTTCTTGTTGATGATGGTGCCTACATCCAGGTCTTCCGCCATCTCCAGGTAGTCCATGTTCTCCACCTGGGCAATGGTGCGCCGGATGCCGCGCCTGCGGGCAGATACACAGGCCAGAATATTCTCGTCGTCGTTTTCTGTCAGGGCGATGAGTGCGTCGATATGGTCGAGGCCTTCATCCTCCAGCAACTGGAGGTCGTGGCTGTCGCCACACATCACCAGAGTGCCCTCACGAACCACTTCACTGATGTGTTGGCATCGCTCCTCGTCGGGCTCGATGATCTTGATGTTCACGTTCTTGGGAAAAGACCAGCTGGCGCGTACGGCCAGTTTGCTTCCACCGATGATCATCACATCGCGGACGTCGGGGTAGGTGGGATTGTCCTTGCCGGTGAGTACCTTGATATGTTCGATGTCGTTGCGGAGCACCATGAAGAACACCAGGTCTTCGTTTTTGATGACCTCTTCGCCATTAGGGCTGATGGTTTTGCTGCCGCGCTTGATGGCCACCACATGGAACTTCCTGCCTGCTGAGGCAGCCACTTCTTTGAGTTTCTTGCCCACGATGGGTGCCTCACGGTGCATTTTCACGCTCAGCAGCACCAGTTCTCCGTTGTTGAATTCCCACCATTGCCTCACCCACGTGTACTGGCAGGAGTCGGCAATCTCTTTTCCTGCCAGCATCTCGGGGTAGATGAGTGAGCTGATGCCCACGGTGTCATTGACAAACACGCCATAGTTGGCGGTTTTCATGTACTCGAAGTTGTCGATGCGGGCCACGGTCTTTTTCGCACCCAGTTGGTGGGCGAGCATGCAGCAGGTGATGTTCAAGCTCTCAAAGGGTGTGACTGCGATGAAGAGGTCGGCCTTATCAACATTGGTATGCTTGAGGGCTTTGATGGAGTTGGGCGACGAGTGGTAGGTCATGATGTCGAATTCTGAACCCACCTTGCTCAGCTTAGTCTCGTCGGAGTCGATGAGCACTACATTGAGATGCTCCTTCGACAGCAACTTCGCCAAATGGGTGCCTACTGCTCCCGCTCCTGCTATTACGATGTTCATAAGCCTTCGGTGTCTTTGTCTTTTTTTCCTGATTCTTGATGAGGGTCCTTAAGGTCGTTAACGTCCTTAGGGTCTTTAAGGTTTTTAGGGTCCTTAGGGTCTTTCCATGCCAGCAGCTTGGACGATGGCTGCGGTCAAGTGTTCGGCGTCCATGCCAAGAAGCGACCTGAGTTGTGGCACGGTGCCTTGTTCCACGAACGAGTCGGGTAGGCCGATCATTTTGATGTCGGGGTGGAAACCGTGATTGTTCATGTATTCCAATACTGCCGAACCCAGTCCGCCTTTCAGTGCTCCGTCTTCTACAGTCATCACTTTCTGGTACTGGTTTCCCACTTCCTCGAGCAATTCCTCGTCGATAGGTTTGAGGAAGCGCATGTCGTAATGGGCCACGCTCAGACCTTCGCCCGCACACTGTTCTTCGGCCATCTGTATGGCCTTGGCCACTTCCACGCCTATGGGCCCAAGGGTCAGTATAGCCAGTTGCTTTCCTTCTTTCAGTTTCCGACCCTTGCCCACAGGCACTTCCTCAAGTGGGCAGCGCCAGTCTTCCACAGAGCCGCGTCCACGAGGGTATCGGATGACAAACACCCCTTTGTCAGGTAGTTGCGCCGTAAACATCAGTCGTCTCAGTTCCCGCTCGTTGTAGGGCGATGCGATGGTCAGATTGGGAATAGGACGTAGGAAAGCCAAGTCGAAAGCCCCATGATGGGTGGGACCGTCTTCGCCCACAATGCCCGCTCGGTCCAGGCAAAGAACCATGTTGACGTTCATGATGGCGGCATCGTGGATGATATTGTCGTAGGCGCGTTGGCTGAACGAGGAATAGATGTTGCAGAAAGGCATCATGCCGTCTTTAGCCAGACCGGCGGAGAAGGTCACGGCATGTCCCTCGGCGATGCCCACATCGAAGGTGCGGTTGGGCATTTCCTTCATCATGATGTTCATCGAGCACCCTGATGGCATGGCGGGGGTGATGCCCACAATCTTGTTGTTGGCCTTAGCCAGTTCCAAAAGGGTTTCGCCGAAGACATCCTGGAACTTGGGTGCCTTGTTTTTCATGCTCTCGGGCGACTCCAGTCGTTCGCCCGACTCATAGTCGAACTTGCCTGGGGCATGCCATACCGTGGCGTTGGCCTCAGCAGGGGCATAGCCCTTGCCCTTGACTGTGCAGATATGCAGCATCTTCGGACCCTTCATGTCCTTGATGACATTGAGGATTCTCACCAGTTCCACCACGTCGTGCCCGTCGGCCAGTCCGAAGTATCGGATATCCATGCCTTCAAACATGTTCTGCTGACGGATGAAGAAAGTCTTCACGCTGTTGTTGAAGCGGAGGATGCTTTTTCTCAAGTTCTCCGTCATGATGCCCCAGCTCGACAACTTCCGCGACACACGGTAGCGCAGCGAGTTGTAGGTGGTGTTGGTGGTCAGTTTGAGCAGGTACTTGCGCATACCGCCAACACTGTTGTCTATCGACATGTTGTTGTCGTTGAGGATGATGAGCATGTCGTTGGGAATCACTGCTGTGTTGTTGATGCCCTCGAAAGCCAGTCCACCGCTCATGGCGCCGTCGCCTATCACTGCCACAACATGACGTTTCTCTTTCTTCAGCCTGGCGGCCACTGCCATGCCCAGGGCGGCGGAGATGGAGTTGGAGGCATGACCTGCCACGAAAGCGTCGTATTCGCTCTCCTCGGGGTAGGGGAATGGATGTATGCCGCCTAATTTGCGGTTGGTGCAGAACGACTTGCGCCTGCCTGTCAGTATCTTGTGCCCGTAAGCCTGATGCCCCACGTCCCAAACGATGCGGTCGTAGGGAGTATTGAATACATAATGAAGAGCAACCGTCAGTTCCACCACTCCAAGGCTTGAAGCCAGATGGCCTGGATTGTTGGCCAGTTCCTCCAAGATGTCTTTCCTCAGTTCCTCGCAGAGTTTTGGCAGTTCTTCCACTTTCAAAAGACGCAAGTCTGACGGGTAGTCTATCTTCGATAAAAGTTCAAATTCAGAATTTTCTACCATTATAGAATTTTTATAGCCTTGCAAAATTACGAAATTAATTGGAAATATTTAATTTTGCAGTGAATAATTCCACATTTGTGAACTTTTATACCGAAATAAAGATAGGCAAAAGCCCTTTTGGCGTGTGTCATACCGACAGGATCCTTGTTCTTGGTTCATGCTTCGCCGACCATATCGGACGACGTTTGAGCGAGAATAAGTTCAGTTGTGTGGTCAATCCTTTTGGAACGCTCTACAATCCCTTCTCCATCCTTTCGGCAATGAAGATGATGGCTCAGGGCAAGGTGTTCACTCCGTTCGACCTCTTCCAATCCCAAGGGTTGTGGCATAGCTGGGCTCACCATGGTTCCTTCTCATCCACTTCGGTCGAGGAGAGTCTGAAGATGATGAATGACGCCATAGAACAGGCGCGCGGGCAATTGCGGAAGTTGGATGTGCTCATCATCACCTACGGCACGGCCTGGGTCTATCGACTCGCCCAAGAGCCTGAGGTCGTGGTGGCCAACTGCCACAAAGAGCCCGAAAAACGCTTTCTGAGAAGTATGGAAAGGGTAGATGCATTGGCGTCGTGCATGCGTCAGACGCTGGCGGTGGCGCGCGCCATCAGGCCGCAACTGAAAGTCATCTTCACCGTCAGCCCGATACGCCATCTGCGCGACGGACTGCATGCCAATCAGCTCAGCAAGTCAGCTTTGTTGCTGGCTGTCGATGAGGTGGTGGCCGGTGACAACAGGCTTAACCACTACTTCCCTTCCTACGAGATCATGATGGATGAGTTGCGCGACTATCGCTTCTACGACGACGATATGGTCCACCCCTCCAGCAAGGCAGTGGAATACATTTGGGAACGCTTCTCCTCCACCTATTTCAGCCAGCAGACACTTGGCTTGATGAAGGATTGGAAAAGCATTGCGCTCGGACTGGCCCACCGTCCCTTGCATGCTGACACTGATGCCTACCGGCAGTTTCTGGAATCGCTACTCGAAAAAATCACCAATATAAAAAAACAGCATCCTTATTTGGATGTGGAGAAAGAACTAAAATTATGCAATACAAGATTGGAGATATAGCCAACATCATCGGTGCGGAGCGTCATGGCAGCACCGACGCCCTCGTGAACTGGCTGCTCATCGACAGCCGTTCATTGTGTTTTCCTGAAGAGACTTTGTTTTTCGCACTGAAAACCAAGCGCAACGATGGTCTCAAGTACATCAGCGAACTCTACAACCGTGGTGTGAAGAACTTCGTGGTCAACCATATTCCAGAGGTGGCGCGGAGGATGCACGACTGCAACTTCCTCGTTGTGCGCGACACGCTCGAGGCTTTGCAGCGACTGGCAGCCTATCACCGTGCCAAGTTCGATATGCCCGTCATCGCCATCACGGGCAGCAATGGAAAGACCACGGTCAAAGAGTGGCTCTATCAGTTGCTGTCGCCCGACTTCAACATCTGCCGCTCGCCTCGAAGCTACAATTCACAGGTGGGTGTCCCTTTGTCTGTCTGGCTGATCAATACCCACAACGACATCGCCATCATAGAGGCTGGTATATCCCAACCCGACGAGATGAGGAGCCTCGAGCGAATCATCAAGCCCACCATCGGCGTGATGACCAACATTGGGGCGGCACACCAGGAGAATTTCCACACCCTTGAGACCAAATGCGCAGAGAAGATGCTCTTGTTCAAGGACTGCCGGCAGGTGGTGGTCAATATGGACGACCATGTCATACGTCGTTCGGCAGCGCTGATTCCCAAGACCTCCAAGGTCGTGACTTGGAGGAGCGACGATGTGGATTCCACCTTGAAGATACGGTCCATCGAAAAAGAAGGCGACAACACCGTCGTCAAGTATATGATAGCCGGCGAATTGGGACAATACACCATCCCATTCATTGATGACGCTGCCATACAGAACTCCATTACCTGTTTTGCCACCTGCCTGGCATTGCGTCCACGCATCGATATGCACGCCATCGCCCAGCGCATGAGCAAGTTGGAGCCTGTGGCCATGCGACTGGAGGTGAAAGACGGACGCAATGGATGCACGCTCATCAACGACTCTTACAACTCTGATATCCATTCGCTCGACATCGCGCTCGACTTCATGTCGCGCCGCCCCGACACCCGCGAGCAGAAGCGCACACTCATTCTCAGCGACATCCTGCAAAGTGGCGACTCTCCACGCTCTCTCTACAGCCGAGTGGCATCTCTGGCCGAGAGCCGAGGCATACAGAAGTTCATTGGCGTAGGCGAGGAAATAGCCTCTTGTGCCGACTATTTCCCTATGGAGCGTTATTTCTTCCGAACCACCGACGAACTCATCGAAAGCGACGTCTTCCGCCATCTTTCCGATGAATTTGTGCTGATCAAGGGAGCGCGCAACTTCCATTTCGACCATATCACCGAGTTGCTGACCAAGAAGGTGCACCAGACCATCCTTGAGGTCAACCTCAATGCCCTGGTCGATAACCTCAACTACTACCGGTCATTCCTCAAACCAGAGACCAAGATGGTCTGCATGGTGAAGGCGGCTGCTTACGGTGTCGGATCGCTCGAAGTCAGCAAGACCCTTCAGGACCATAAAGTCGATTATCTCGCAGTGGCCACTGCCGACGAGGGTGTGGAACTCCGCAAGGCAGGCATCACGGCCAACATCATGATTATGAATCCCGAGATGACCTCTTTCAAGACACTTTTCGACTTCCGATTGGAACCAGAGGTCTTCAGCTTCCAGATTCTCGATGCCCTCATACGGGCTGCCGAGAAAGAAGGAGTGACCAACTTCCCCGTCCACATCAAACTCGACACTGGCATGCATCGCCTGGGATTCAACCCACGTAAGGACATGGACCGGCTGATTGAGAAACTCACCCGACAGACTGCCCTTGTGCCTTGCAGCGTATTCTCCCATTTCGTCGGTAGCGACGGCGACAATTTCGACGACTTCTCGCATCGTCAGTTCGATCTCTTCGACGAGGCCAGCTCGCAGCTACAGTCGGTCTATGGGCACAAAATCATCCGCCATATCTGCAACTCAGCCGGTATCGAGCATTTCCCACAGTACCATCTTGACATGGTGCGTCTTGGACTTGGACTCTACGGCATCAATCCACGAACCAACCAAGTGTTGCACAACATCGCCACACTGAAGACCACCATTCTTCAGATACGTGATGTGCGCGCAGGGGATTCCATTGGCTACAGCCGAAAGAGTTTTGTGGATCGCGACAGCCGTATCGCTGCCATACCCATTGGTTATGCCGACGGACTCAACCGTCATTTGGGCAACCGTCATTGCTACTGCTTGGTCAACGGGAAGAAAGCCCCATATATCGGCAACATCTGCATGGATGTCTGCATGATTGACGTCACTGGCATCGACTGTGAAGAGGGCGACCAAGTGGTCATCTTCGGCGACGAGCTCCCAGTCACCGTTCTCAGCGATGCCCTCGACACCATCCCCTACGAAATCCTCACGGGTGTCAGCGACCGCGTCCAGCGTATCTACATCCAGGAGTAGGTTGGCGAGATCAGGAATTGACAACAGATACTTTTTAATGATTCTTGATGAGTTTTCAAAAGCAATAGTATAATTTTGTATTTCAATTATAAATAGAACGATGGACAATAATTCTACTTACCTAAGATTTCCAGGAAAGATGAAGGTGTTTTTCATCTCGTTCCTATTCGTTTTCGCATTTGCGAGTCTCAACGCACAATCCACCAGAGCCGACTTGGCCAAGATACGAGTGTCGAAAGACGGTGACTTCAAGTATTGGTACAGCAACTCACCTGCACTGCAGAAATTGAAGGCTTTCGTTGCGGAAGTGACTGATGAGAACAGCGACAAGTTCGTGCCTGTATCCGACCGCATCGCCACTTTCGACATCGACGGCACATTGCTTTGCGAGACTGCACCCTACTATTTCAACTGGTTGCTCTATATCCACCGCTTCCTCTACGACGACACCTTCACTCCCAATGAAGAAGACCGGACACGCGCCAAAGAAATCGAAGACATCGTGATGAACCAGAAATCCATACCTGAAGGCTGGGGGGACCAGCAGCAGGAAGACCAGGCTATGGGCTTCGTAGGAATGACGCAGAAAGAGATGGAGGACTACGTGAGCCGTTTCATAGAGACGGAACCCGTCTGGAACCTCTCCAACCTGACTTGGGGCACAGCCCTCTATTGGCCTATGATTGAGGTCGTGAGCTATCTCGTGGCCAACGATTTCCAGGTCTATATCTGCAGCGGTGTGGACCGTGATGTGGCGCATGCGTTGTTGAAAGACATCTATGAAATCCCACGCTATCGTATCATGTCATCCGATGTCTATTATCTGCCCGAGAACATGCTGAAAGAACTCGACTATAAGGGCATGCCCATGTTTGAATCCTACAGCTTCGACCAACTCAAAGGCCAACGCGTGGTGCGAGGCGCCTTCAAGAACCTTTGCACTGGCTACAACAAGGTGGACGCCATGGTGCGTGAACTGGCGCAGCAGCCTATCCTCACTTGGGGCAACTCCACGGGCGACTTCCCCATGTTTGAGTTTGTCACCACCAACAACCCTTATCCTTCCATCGCTTTCTGCCAGATCTGCGACGACACCGACCGTGAGTTCGGCAATCCCTCCAAAGCTGAGAAATGCAAGAAAGCCTGTGAAGAGAACGGTTGGGTCAGCGTGTCGATGCACGATGAGTGGGCCACCATCTACGGACCTGAAGTCGTGAAGCAGATACCTACTGCTGTCAATGCCATCACAACCGATGCTGAGCCTTCCATCATCTACAATCTGCAAGGACAGCGGGTGGCCGCTCCGCAGCGCGGTGTGAACATCCAGAATGGCAGGAAGTACCTGTCGAGATAAAACCTACAACTGCCTATGACGGAATATATCATCAAGAAGAACCTGGGAGGGACACTGCTGGCGGTCCTGATCTTCATCCTCAGTTGGTACGCGTCTGATACCCCTGATGATGTGATGATGACCTTTGTCTGCGTGTTCATGTTTGTATGGATCATGCGACTGATCTTTTCTGGATCCAGAGGCGGCAACGGACGAAAGGCCATCATCATGGTCTGCGGTCTGTTCGGACTGCTGAAGCTCATCTGGTATGTCGTCTCTCTCAAGCCCATTCGCCGATGGTTGTTCCGTTTGTATTATGTAGGGCCTTCCCCCAGGCCTTATCCCTATCTTCCCCTTTTCGGGTCATTGCTCGACACCCATGTCATGATGTACAAGCTGTCAGCGGCTTTCTATCGCGACAAAACCCCGGCAGCCAGGGCTGCACTGTGGCGACTGCTGGCGCGAGGGGTTATCCTGCTGGGGCAAGACCTGCGGGGGCAGGCTGCTCTCTTGTTGAATGAATGGATCGATTCCCCCAGCGACGGGTTGGACCAGGAACTGGAGAAAGCGCTCTTCTGTTTCCTCAAGCAGAGCAAGCCGCTTTATGGGGCGATAGACCCTTCTTCTGTGGAAGCGGTCATGACACACTGCAATGACACCCGTCGCGATTCTTTCCAGTACCACTTCGCTGATCTGCTCAACACGGGTATCAGTCTGAAGGCCTACTTGCAACGCGATGTGCGCAACATCTTCGGCATGAAGCGTTTTCTCAGCAACCTGACTGGCAATTATGGCAAATATGTGGTGCCAGAGTTGGCCGATGCACAGTCAACAGGCACGCAGATTCCTGAAATCAGTCTGGTCTGGAAAGAGTATATGACTTTTGCCTACCTCTTTGGAATAGAAGGCCGAGTGTGGCGGCAACTCACGTCGATGTTGCCTCCCGGGCTCGACAGTCCATTGTTTCAGCAACTCAAGATCAGCCAGCCACACAGAAAAGCATTGAAAAGGCTGATGGACAGGGTCAGCGTAGCCACACCGGCAGTTGAGGATGCGGTGGCAGGCAAGATGGGACTGTTGCCCATCGCCTGGCACGCCAACGAAATCTACGACATTTAAGCCACTATAGAGATGAACAGCGTATTTCCCTTCCCCATACACATACTTCTGGCACAACCTGCCATCAAGTTCTTCGCCGATCGAGGAGAAGATGCTTTCTTCTTCAGGTACCTCCCTGAGTGGCTCGACATGCTCCTTTCTATGATCACCATTGTCATGGTTCCTGTGCTTGTCATCATTGTATTCGTGGGCATGTGGCGCAAGACCTTCAACCTCATCTGGTATATCATCTCGCTCCAACCACTCAGGAGATACCTGCTACGCAAGCGGTTGCAGGAAGGGCTGGAGTATTATCGCGACCTACCCGCCGGCGGCGACTTGAAGATTGCCAATGCTGTGATGAACTCCTTGTCGTCTTCGCCTATAGCCGATTATCAAGGGCTATTCGGCGCACTTCTGCTGAGACTCATCGACAAAGGCGCCCTTGTGATGGAGAACAAGGCCACCATGTATGGCGCTGAGCCACATCCCGTGCTGAGTGTGGGCAAGCGACCTAAGGAGGAACAACACGAATTGGAACAGCAGTTCCTTTCCATGCTGGTCACTGCGGCAGGCAACGATGGTGTACTGCAACCCAGGGAATTGCAGCAATACCTGCGCAAAAGTAAGGAGAAGCCCTTGTTTTTCAAGACCCTTCAGACGCTGACCAAGGAAGAGCAGGCCGCAGCCGCCGATCCCGACACTGCCCGCCAGGTGCTTGGACTGCGCAAGTTCCTGAACGACTTCACACTCATCGGCATCCGCGACATCAAGGAAATGCCCCTGTGGAAGGAATACCTGGTCTATGCCACACTTTTCGGCATTGCCGACCAAGTCAGCAAGAACTTCGGCGAGATCTATTCCGACTATTTCAACGCCAACAACCTGGCGCTCACCCAGCTCCATATCATTGGAAACAATGCGCTCGTCACCTACACCAACGCTGTAATCAACGGCATGAAGCAGTAGCTATGTCATTTTTTTTGCTTTAGTGATATAATTCGAAAAAAAACGTGTAACTTTGCATCTGATGTTGATGCGTTCTTAATAAGAATTGCTATTATCCGCAAAGACGCTTATGAATCAGAGTGAAGAACTTATCATAAAAATTCCATACATATCTAATGAAACTCGTATTGGCAATAGTTTCAATTATCTGATTAAGGTAATTGAGCAATCCAACTCGTGTGATGTGAGCGTTGTATGGGATTTTGAAGACGTGGTTTTTCTCCATCCTTTCTTCTTAGCTCCATTAGCCTTATATAAGGAAACATCAAATAAGAATATTTCCTGCATAAACATGTCTTTGAGGTTGCAATCATACTTTAATGACATATATTTTGACAGGATGCTCTATTTCAGAGACGATGCGAAGGAGGAAATAGAGGCTGTGATGAATGATTATATGCAAAAGAGCTATACGCCTCTATGTTGTTTTGCAATGTCTGAAACAAATAAGGATACGTTTAGTTCTGTTTTTCGGAATATCATCTCTAAACAGTCTTCTTTGGGAATAGATAGCATTACACCATTAAGTTATTTTATTAGTGAATTACTTGATAATATTTATGAGCATTCGTTCAGCGAAAAAGGCTATATTTTTGCGCAGTACCTTGAGAATGAAAATAGTCTTTTTTTGTTTATAGCCGATATTGGTATTACTGTAGCTGGAAGTTTCAAGAATAGAGGACTATTCCAATCAGATATTGATGGTGATGATGCTGTCGCTCTTAGGCTGGCTAATGAAGGATACTCCACAAAGAACCGTCCCGAGGCAGAAAATAGGGGATATGGCATTTCTACTACAAAACAAATGTTGGTTGAGGGATTGGGGGGATCCTTCTTTATGATTTCTGGCGGTGCTTTCCATCGTTATGAACGAGGGGCAGAAAACTATTATGCTAATATAAAGAATCTTCTTTACTGGCCAGGAACGATTGTTCTATTGAGAATTCCCTGTACCATACCTCAAGGATTTAATTATATTGACTATTTAGAATAGAATAAAGATGAAACAGATTATATTATTGAAGCAACTATTCGGTTCTGATATATTTGCTCGGTCTCGATCGAAAGTGTTGAGAAATATTATTGATAATGGTGGCGATGAAATAATTCTTGATTTTGACGGTGTCAATTTCATCTCTCGCTCTTTTTGTGATGAGCTGTTCAATCTTGAATCTGACTGCCAGAACAAGAGTTTAGAGTATATCAACCGAAATGCTACAATAGTAGCAATGATGCAGAGAGTTGCTGATGGCAGGCAAAAAGAACGTATTCGTGGAATCCAGCACCCAAAGATGTATGTATTTAATGATATGGAAAGCTTATCGGCTTTTCTTTCAGCGCAATGAGATTCTTTCAAATGACTTATTCGATGGATTATTCATCAACCATTTGTTTCTAATTTACGCAATTCAGTGTTTACTAAAGAAGACTGCAAGATGCTGGAGGAGAACCTCCGCGGCACAATGGTCGAGGCCATGGGAGTGGAGTTCTTGACCTCCGACGATGATGTGGCTTTGGCGAGAATGCCAATCACGCCCACTACTCGTCAGTATTTCGGAATCCTGCACGGCGGTGCCTCGTTGGCTTTTGCCGAGACCCTCGCTGGTGCTGCCACCGCCCACTTTGTGGGACTGAAGAAGCGGATCTGTGGCTTGAGTGTCACAGGCAACCATGTAGGCATGTCTGCCACCGAAGGATGGGTCTATGGACGTGCCACAGCCATTCATCTGGGACGCTCCACCCACGTATGGAACGTCGATATCGTAGGTGAGGACGGTCGGCTCATTTCTACTGAGCGGGTCACCAACATGATCCTCGATCCTAAAGCCCCTTAAGGTCTTTAAGGTCCCTAAGAATAATAAACAACAACAACCAAACAACCATAACCAATGAAAAAACTTTACATATTCTTTTTGTCGCTGGTTTGCCTCTCGTTCTACTCCTGCGATTGGTTCAAGACAGGTGGAGGCGATGGCGTCGATAGCATCGACACCGCCTCACACGACACTTTCACCGTCATTCCAGTCGATCTGCCTAAGTTCAATGAGGTTCAGGGCACTGTAGGTGATGGCACTTCTATGAATTACCTGGAGCTCATCACCGACAAGGGCGACACACTGTCATTGCGCACTTCAGGCGCCAACTTCATCGGAGAATTGTATGCGTCGCAGAAGGTGAGCGTCTTCTACAACACCATCGACGACGAGGACGTGGCTTCCGTAGTGGTCAATCTCACTCAGCTGAGGTCGAAATGGGCTCAGGTCAACAGCCAAGACCAGGATTTGGGCATGTGGCTCACACCCGAGGGAAAGGTGCTCACCGACAGTACCGACGTAGGCTACACTCGGTGGGAAATCCGCGATGGCTCCTTCCTCCTCTCTTATCCTGTGGAGACGCAGAACCGCGAAATCGGCACCGTGCTGAAGTCCGACACCTTCACAATCACCCGACTCGACAACGAGCGACTGGAACTCTCCAGCCACGGTGTGGGATATGCCTTCAAGCGTGAACTCTGATGGACTATTCCTGAGGTGTAGAGACATAGTAGGAGGTGCGGCATTCCTGCCGCACAAAGAAACGTTCGGCAGGAATGCCGAACCTCCTACCTTAACCAATGAAATTACACGTTTGTAATACTGGACCAACTTATATAGATGATGAAGAAAGGTATATATTTCTTATTGTTTGTCCCCATGCTCACAGCCATCTGCTGCGCGGGACAGACACAAGACGCAAGGGCGGAAAATGCGCCCGAGGAAAAAAAAGACACCACAGTCTATCGGCTGACCATGCTCGTGGCTGGTGACCTGATGCAGCACAGTCCGCAAATCAGTGCCGCAAGGCAGAAAGATGGCACTTATAACTACGACGATTGTTTCACCTATGTGAAACGCGAGATCCAGAGCGCCGACTTGGCGATTGCCAACTTCGAGGTCACTTTAGGTGGACCTCCTTATAAAGGCTATCCCTGCTTCAGTGCTCCTGATGAGTATCTCAAAGCCATCATCGATGCTGGTTTCGATGTGCTCACCACAGGCAACAACCACTGTCTTGATACAGGGAGGAAAGGGCTGGAGCGCACCAACATGATGCTCGATTCCCTGCATGTGCCCCACCTCGGAACCTACGACAATGACTCTGCCCGCCAGGCATCTTACCCATTGCTCGTAGAGAAAAACGGTTTCCGCATCGCATTGCTCAACTTCACCTATGCCACCAACGGCCTTGTCGTGAAGCAGCCCAACCATGTCAACTATATCGACACCGTGGAGATTGCAGCCGATATCGAGAAAGCCAAAACCATGAACCCCGACCTCATCATTGCCATTCCGCATTGGGGAATAGAGTATGCCATGACTCCCAACAAGCCCGACGTGAATTTGGCAGATTGGCTGATTGAGAAAGGGGTGGATCATGTGATTGGTGGTCACCCCCATGTGTTGCAGCCTTTCGAATGGCGCAATCCAGAGGCAGACAATGGTGGCACACTCGTAGCCTATTCGCTGGGCAATTTCATTTCCAACCAGAGCAAGCCCAACACAGGAATGGGAAGTATGGTGAAGCTGCATTTCACCAAAAAGGACGGTCGGGTCAAACTCGACTCTTGCGCCTACGCACTGACATGGTGCTCGCGCCCTGCCATTTCCAGGAAACGCAACTACCGAATTGTGCCTGCAGCCAACAGCGATTCGCTGCTCAATGCTGCCGACCGCAATCTTCGTGACGCAGACGCCAGAAGGGCAAGACTGATTTTCGACAAGCACAATAAGAATATCAAAGAGTATAAGTTTTAAAGCCCAATAGCTTTTCCTATATTGCCGATTTGCCGTTCGGCGATTGATTGCAGGGGTGCGAATTGTCGTGCCCCTTTTCCTTTTTTTTCGTCTTTTTTCACGATGAAATCGTTATTTTAACAAAACCGTACGTAGGTGATAACATTTTATCACTTTGTTTTTCCTTTCCCGTTGTAATTTTGTACCCGTCAAAACAGCGCTTGACGGGTTGCTAAATATAATAAGGTTGCATGCACTGGCGTTGATTGGCTGGCAAAAATCGATGATTGTCCTTCTTACTATCGAAACATCACAGACTAACAACTGCTATAAATAAATTAATCAATCAATGTTTCCCATGAGTAAATCGTTACAGATGATTTGCAAGAACTCAGTTCTGAGCAAAGTTGCGGTACTGGCATTCTTGATGCTTTTGCCGGCAACAAGTTTTTTGCAAGCAGGTTCACTTCAGGCAAAGACCATCTCTGGTAAGGTCGTCTCCGCTACCGACGGAGAAGAGCTTATCGGTGCTTATGTGGTGATTCAGGGTACATCCAACGGTACCTCCACCGACATCAATGGTAACTTCACCCTGGATGTGGAAGTTGGACAGACGCTTGTCGTTTCCTACATTGGCTTCATCACACAGAATGTGAAAGTGGGTGCTGCCAACAGTTACACCATCCGCCTTGTTGAGGACACCAACTCACTCGAGGACGTGGTGGTCGTGGGTTATGGTACACTGAAAAAGAAACTCGTCACTGGAGCCACACTCCAGGTGAAGGGAGAAGACGTGGCCAAACTCAACACCACCAACCCGCTGCAGGCTCTTCAAGGACAGACACCTGGTATGACCATCATCTCCGAAAGTGGTCAGCCTGGTGAGGGTCTTAGGGTGAATATACGTGGTTTGGGCACTACAGGTTCCTCTGGACCTCTCTACATCATCGACGGTGTGCGTGGCGACATCGCTACAGTCAACCCTGCCGACATCGAGAGTATCGACGTACTGAAGGACGCAGCATCTGCTGCTATCTATGGTAACCAGTCAGCCAACGGTGTGGTACTCGTCACCACTAAGAAAGGTAAGGCTGGCAAGTCTGTCGTGAGCTTCGACGGATATATCGGATGGCAGAACGTGCCACGCAAGGCTGACATGCTCAACGCCAAGGAATACATGACCATCATGGACGAGCAGAACATCAACTCTGGTGGCGCTGCCTACGACTGGAACAATATTCAGTCAATCTGGCGCCTCAAGCGCGATGCGCAGGGCAACCCCTTGCTCGACGAGAACGGCAACACCATCCGCGACGGAGTCTATGACACGGACTGGGTGGACCAGATGTTCAAGGACAACGCCACAACATCCAGCGCCAACATCGGCTTCAGTGGTGGTTCGGAAAAGGGCAACTATGCCATCACACTCGGTTATATGAACCAGGAAGGTATCGTCGGTGGTAGCAAGGTGTCGAACTACGAGCGCTACAACTTCCGCGTGAACTCTGAGTATGAACTCATCGACAACTTCCTCAAGGTCGGTGAGCAGATGTCGTTGATCTACTACACCAAGCGAGGCATCAGCGTGGGCAACCAGTACAACAACACTCTTCGCAGCGCGTTCGGCACATCGCCTATCGCACCCGTCTATAGCGACAACAACATCTACGACAGTCCTTATAACGACACATCCAACTCCGATTGGTACAATGCCGATGGCAACCCCTACGGAGCCATGATGACCACAGTCAACAACAAGTCCAAGAACGTCACAGCCCTGGCCAACCTCTATGCAGACTTCCAGCTCATCAAGAACCTGCATTTCAAGACCACTCTCGGTGTGAAGTACGACTCCAACGACTACCGTGGATTCACTCCTATGTATCAGTTCTCCATCTACTCCAACAACAACACACGCACATCGGCAAGCCAGAGCAAGAGCGACGGATTCGGCATCACCTGGACCAACACGCTCAACTACGTGTTCGACCTCGGCGACCACAACTTCGACGTGCTGCTTGGTATGGAGAGCTATCGCTCCAATGGTAGTAGCCTCTACGCTGCCAACGGTTCCCTCCGCTCTGGTTTCGACACTTGGCCTTATGCCTATGTGAGCAACGGTACCAGCACCACCACTTCCGACGGCATCGGACTCAGTGGATCGCCTTGGGACGAGGACCGCATGGTCAGCTACTTCGGACGTGCCAGCTGGAACTACAATGAAACCTACATGGCTACTGTCACACTGCGTCGCGACGGTTCCATGCGTTTCGCCAGAGGCCACCGTTTCGGTACTTTCCCATCAGTCAGCGCTGGTTGGGTGCTCACCAACGAGAAATGGGCTGAGCCTGTGACAAAAGTGATGGACTTCTTCAAACTCCGTGCCAGCTGGGGACAGGTAGGTAACCAGAACATCGGTAACTACATGTACACCGCACCAGTCACCTTCTCTAATATCTACTACAACTTCGGTACCACACTTGGTAGCACAGCCGACCAGTGGGGAAGCTATGCAAGCCGTTTGGCCAATGAAGACATCACATGGGAGACTTCTGAGCAGTTCGACGTCGGTTTCGACTCCCGATTCTTCAACAGCCGCCTCAACCTGACCTTCGACTTCTACGTGAAAAAAACAAAAGACTGGCTCGTTCAGCCACCTATCCTCGCCACTGCTGGCACAGGAGCTCCTTATATCAACGGTGGAGATGTGAAGAACACCGGTATTGAGCTCGGTCTTGGATGGAGAGACAACTTCGGCGACTTCAACTACTTTGTCAACGCCAATATGGCCTACAACCACAACAAGGTGGGCAACATCCCCAACGAGGACGGTATCATCCACGGACAGAGCAACATGCTCTACGACAACTCCACAGAGTTCTACCGCGCTTCCAATGGTGAGCCTATCGGTTACTTCTGGGGCTACAAGACTGCTGGCATCTTCCAGAACCAGCAAGAGATCAACGATTGGATCACTGCCGGAAACGGTGTGCTCCAGGCCGACGTGAAACCCGGTGACGTGAAGTACTACGACATCAACCACGACGGACAGATCAACGACGCCGACAAGGTGAACCTCGGCAACGGTATGCCCGACTTCACTTTCGGTTTTAACCTGGGATTCGACTACAAGGGCTTCGACTTCTCTGTCACTGCCAGCGGACAGGCTGGTCACCAGATTGTCCAAAGCTACCGCAATGTGGGAAGCACCACTGCCAACTACACCAAGGCCATTCTTGACCGTTGGACAGGTGAGGGCACTTCCAACAAGATTCCACGTGTGACCAACACCAACATCAACTACCAGTTCTCCGACCTCTTCATCCAGGATGGCGACTTCCTGCGCATCTCCAACATCACACTGGGCTACGACTTCGCCAAACTCATCAACTGCAAGTACATCAGCCAGTGCCGCCTCTACGCTCAGGTGCAGAACGCCTTCACATTCACCAAGTATGATGGCATGGATCCTGAAATCGGTTATGGTATGGACGGATGGGTATCAGGCGTTGACCTGGGCTACTATCCACGTCCAAGAACCTTCCTCTTCGGTCTGAACCTCAAATTTTAGTAGTAACAGATGACATATAAACGAATCAAGAATATGAAAACAAATATATTGAAAACAGCCGCTCTCGGTTTGCTCACTTTAGGCTTTGCCTCTTGTAGCAGTGATTTCCTTGACACCGAGTCGAAGACCGAAACCACGACAGGAAATTATTTCAAGACCGAAACCGATGCAGCCAGAGCTTTGATAGGTTGCTACGACGGATGGCAGTGCACCGTATCCCACGGGCCAACATTCTGCTTCCTCTACCTCTCGGAGTTACTATCCGACGAGTGCTATGGAGGTACGGGAGCCAACGACGCACGCAACTCCCAGGTCGTCGATCGCTTCAGCATCAACGAGGACCCCTCGCAGGTCGATCTCTTCAACAACCTCTGGCAGTACTACTATGAGGCCATCTACCGTTGCAACGAACTCATCGCCCATGAGAACAACATCGATTGGAGTTCCGACGCCATTCACGGACAGTATATGGGCGAGGCACGTGCTATACGAGCCATCTGCTACTTCGACCTCGTGCGTATATTCGAGAATATTCCTTTGCTCACCACTCCAACCCGTGAGAACGTGCCACAGGCCGCTCCCGACTCTGTCTATGCACAGATCGTAGCCGACCTCAAGTACGCTGCTGAGAACATACCCGCCGGTGCGTATCCAAAGAGCGATGCCGCCAACAACGACGGACGTATCACTCCTTATGCCGCCAAGGCGCTGCTCGCACGTGTTTATCTCTTCTACAATGGTGTCTATGGTGGCGAGCCAGGCAGCTTGACAAAGGCTGAGGCACTCCAGGGACTGGAAGACATCATCGGCAGCGAGGAATACTCACTCATCCCGCTCTACAAGAACCTCTGGTACTGCGCCAGCACCAACTGGGAGCAGGATGCCAATGGCAACTGGTCGGAGGTCAGCACATACGCCGGCGACGGCAACGCCGAAACCCTTCTCTCCATGAAGTTCAACTACACTTCCGACTACAACGGAAACAGTGGTGGTAACAATGCCATACAGATGCTCTCTATCCGCGGCGGAACGTTCAAGGCTCCTTACGGACAAGGATGGGGTGGTGCCACTGTGCCAAGGAAGATGTACAACAGCTTCCTCAACGGCGACCAGCGCCGCGATGCCAGCATCATCAACCTGACAGCCGAGGGTATTGCCTCGATGGACGAGTACAAGAAGGCCATCGATGACCAGCGCGAATACACGGGATTCTTCAACAAGAAATACACCGCCCGTTCAGCTTATTTGCAGGGCGCAGACGGCAGTTGGAGCCTCACACACTACTACAATGATGTGATGGCTGGCGACTTCCAGATTTCTCAGCCCATCGACTACGTGATCATGCGCTATGCCGACGTGCTGCTCATGGCAGCAGAGCTCGGTGCAAGCAAGGCACAGAACTACTTCAACCAGGTGCGTGAGCGCGCTTACACAGTAGATAACGGCGACGGCACCACTTCGCTCAGTCCTTCTTATTCACAGAAGACCCTCACTCAGGCCAATATCCTTGAGGAGCGCCGTTTGGAGTTCGCTTTTGAGGGACAGCGCTACTGGGACCTCCGTCGTCAGGACGCTGACGGTTCTGCTGCTGCAGCTGCTATCGTGAATTCAGGCGAAACGGTCACTACTGGTGGCAATGAGGAAACTGTCACCTACACCGCATCCAACATCACCTCCAAGAGAGGATTCATGCAGATTCCCAACACTCAGATTCTTCTTTCCAACAACGTGCTCAAGCAGAATGCTGGCTGGTAATCTCGGACAAACATAACATAAAAAAACTTTTCGAAATATGAAAACCAACAAGTATATATATTCTCTCCTGACAAGCTTGGTGCTTCTTTTGGGCATCTCTGCTTGTTCGCCAGATGATTATAGTTTGGGAAGTGTCGATAAGACATCCGAGGAACTGACCGAAGGCTTAGCCTACACGATCGAAAAGGATGCCTCCAACCCCAACATCGTCTATCTGAAGAGTCTGCTTCCCGACAACTACCAGATTCTCTGGGATCATCCACAAGGACGTGCACAGGGCAAGGAAGTGACACTCAAACTGCCTTTCGAAGGTGACTACAATGTGAGAATGGGTGTGGAGACACGCGGTGGCGTAGTCTATGGACCTGTGGCTACATTCAATATCAACACCTTCTGTGCTGATTTTGTCAACGACGAACTTTGGACTATCCTCACCGGTGGCGTAGGCAACAGCAAGACTTGGTACCTCGACCTCGATGAGCAGGAGAGATGCCGTTACTTCGTAGGGCCGCTCTATTTCTACGGCACCAACGACAGTTGGGCATCCGTCACTTTGGGCGAGTCCGTAGGCGGCGACTCCTGGAGCTGGGGCGCTGACTGGGCAGGCCAGAAGAGCTGGCTCTTTGGCGACACAGGTGCCATCGACTTCGGCAGCATGACCTTCTCGTTGCAGGGTGGTGCCAACGTCACCGTAGTTGACAATGCACACGGACGTACGATGAACGGTACCTTCCAGATGGATGTCGATAACCACACCATGAAGATCACGGATGCCGAAATCCTCCACGACCCAGGGCGCGATGCCATTGTCACCCAGTGGGGCAACATCACTATCCTCGCACTCGACGAGAACCACATGCAGCTCGCTGTGCTTCGCGACAACTCCGACGAAGGACCATGTCTCCTCTCATATAACTTCATCTCTGAGCAGTTCCGCGACGACTTCGACAACAATGTGGTGCCAGAGACACCGTCAATCTCACTCATCGACGGATGGCGCGACTATGTGGAACCCAAGACACAGAAGCAGATGGTCTTCAAGCTCAGTGCCGACGAACTGCCTTACGACTGGTGCGACCTCTATGGTGCTCCCAAGGGCGTCACTTCCGAAGCCCTTGAGGACATAGGCGACCTCACGCTCTCTTTCAACCGCACTGATGGGACCTACACTTGCGAGGCACCCGACGGATCGAGTACCACTGGTACTTTCACGCTCTCCGACGACGGTACATACTACTTCGAGAACGGACTGCCAACTGCCACGCTCTCTACCGACGGCCTGGCTCAGTTCAAGGCCAACAGCGACAACACACTCAAGGTGCTGGCTGTGACTGTAGATGACTATTCTGGCGGCATCTCCGACCTCTGGCTCGGTAGCGACGACGTCAACGACCAGGGAGAGACCTATCAGTATCGTGGCTACCACTTCAAGCCCTATGTGGCTGGTGGTGGTGAAACCGTGAGATATAAGGCTACACTTTCTTATTTCGACACTGGATGGGCCTTCCAGTACAGTGAGGATGTCTATGTCACTGGCGACGGCGACTACACATTCACCATCAACGGTGCCAGCGGTGAGCCTTATGGCATGTTCCTCGACATCGCCAAACTTTATAAGGACCACAACAACTGCGACATCGTGGTGAAGAGCATCAAGGTGGACGGCAACAGCGTCGATTTCGACGATGCAGCCATCGACCGCGGCACAGCCGACGGTGACCTCTCAACAGCCCGACGCTATATCCTCAATCCTTGGGGTGCCACTGCAGGCGATGCTCCTAAGTATGTGTTCAACAGCACGCTCGAGGTGACTGTGCATGTCACATTCGATTGCGGCAGCAACGTGATGAATCCTGAACAGTAACATTTGGAAGGCAGGCCCGCTACACAAGCGGTGACGGGTCTGCCCGATTCAGACAATCAATAATCATCAACAAGTATAAGAATATGAAAACAAAATATTTGGCAGGTGCGCTTCTGTTGTCTTTGGGATTCGCCGCCGCATCATGCTCTGATGACGACTACTCCTACGCCACTGGCGATATCGTGTCGTCCATCTCTACTGGCGACGCTGTGGTGACTGCCACTACAGCCGTGACGGAGGGTAACGTTCTCGGACTTTCGTCCTACTCTTCCTCTTCCTATGAGGTGGGTGTGTATTATTCCACTACGTCCGACCCCGCTGCAGGAAAGAAGCAGACGGGTAGCTACGACACCGCCTCAGGTGCTGTCAGCGCTACCATCTCTGGCTTGACCAAGGGTCAGACCTACTACTATGCTACCTATGTGACACTCCAGGGAAAAGTGACCAAGTTTGGCGAGACGAAGAACTTCACCACCACAGATGCACGCATCGCAACTGCAGATGCTGCTTCCATCACTTCCACTACGGCTGTGATTGGCGGTGTAGCCGATGCTTCGGCCGATCAAATCAACGCTGGGTCCACTACCGTGGAATATGGTCTTCGTTTGAGCGACTCACAAGATGGAGTGGTAGAGAACACTGGCGACGAATATGTTGTCACCTCGGCTGAAAAGTCTTTCTCTGTCACTGCAAAAGGACTGCTTCCAGCCCATACCTATTACTATGCTTCTTACTTCAAGATGGGTAGCAGTGTGGTGTTGGGTGATGTGAAGTCCTTCACCACGCAGTCCAAGGCGATGGAGTATGTCGATCTTGGTTTGAGCGTGCTTTGGGCAAAGTACAACATCGGTGCTGAGAGCGAGAGCGAGACTGGCCGCCTCTTCGGCTATGGAGATGTCACCGGCTTGCTCACCTCCGACTACAACGGATACTATGCCAACGCCGATATCTCTCAGACCGAAAACGACGTGGTCAACGCCATTCACGCTGCCATCGACGGAGAGGCGACTATGACAAGTTTCCTTCCCACTCAGGCGCTCTATGAAGAACTCATCAATGGTACCACCCAGGAGTGGACAGAAGTAGATGGAGTGTCTGGTGTGCGCTTCACAGGCAAGAACGGCAACTCCGTCTTCTTCCCAGCTGCTGGTTACCGCAGTGAGCAAACTGTCAGCGAAGAAGGAGAGCAAGGACTCTACTGGACTGGTAATGTCAGCACCATCAATGGCGACTATGCCAAGACACTCTGCTTCGGCAGCAATGGTGCCACAATCGGCAACAGCGAGCGCCATCTCGGACTCGCCATCCGTTCGGTGCGCCAGCCAGAACCTGTGTTTGAGTTGGCAGTAGATAACTCCAAGATCATCTACGGCGACATTGAGAACAACGGCCGTCTGCGCATTGAGATCTTCAACCTCTACGGTGCCGGAACAGCCGCCAATCCTCCCATCAACGTGCAGCAACTCAAGTTCTCGAAGAACATGATTGTGACCTTCACACTCAGTGGCATCGAGGCTGAGGGTGTTGACTGCTACGGTGGTCTGGAATATGCCGATGAAAGTTGGGATCCATCACTTTGGTCGGCCTTCAACAGCAAGTACGACTGCCACGTCACTGGCAACGGCACCTATACCGTCTGGATGGAAACTGGTGGTGTCACTGCTGAAGGCGCCAATGTGTTCACCATCGATATCGACGGTCTGCATACTGCCCTTGGCGACGGTATCAATAATGTGAAGGCTGAAATCAACAGCATCAAGTTCGATGTGGAAGACAGCCAGATGCAGTACTATGTTGACAACTCGAAGGTGCTCTTCAACAGCAAGGATGGCGAAGGCATTGACGGACGTATCGAAATCTACAATGAGTATGGCGACACGAAGGGAGCCGGTGTGGATGTCAGCGACCTCAGTTTCTCTGGCTACCAAATCATCACTTACACCATCACTGGTATTGATGGCAACCTCATTGAAGGGGCAAGCAAGAATTATCCCACTGAACTCAGTTATGCCACACCTTCTTGGTGGCCAAGCTGGTGGGGCAATGAAACTCACGACGCAGTCGGCTCATCAGTAGTGACAGGCGATGGCACCTACACTGTCTTCGCTCCTCTGGATGCCAATCCTTGTGCAGGTGCAGTGGTTTGGTGTGTTGAAATCTACGGCCTCTGGAAGGAACTTGTTGACCCATCGCTCGTCAAGGTGAATATCGATAGCGTGGTCATCCCTGGTAAGAAATAACTCCATTACAATCAACCGTTTTTAATAACCCGTCGGAGTGCAGGCAATCGTGCTCTGCGCTCCGACTCTTTTTTCCACGAATCATGAAGAATCATTTCAAGATATTATCCCTGATTGGCTTAGTGTCGATGTTTGCCACATCTGCCATGTCGTGTTCATCAAGCGATGATGACAATGGGGGAAGCAGCGCGGTGGAGTTCAAGGTCTCGAAAACGGATCTGACCTTCTCCACTACTGGCGGTGCAACTACCATCTCTGTGCAGGCGCCTCAGAAACCGACAGTCACCAGTGATGCCGCATGGCTTTCTGTGACAGCCGAGGCCACTAACTCACAGATTGTCTATCCTTTCAAACTGACGGCAACGGAAAATACTGAAACCAACGACCGCACTGCCACAATCACGGTATCGGTCAGTGGCAATACCAAGACCATCAATGTGTTGCAGACTGCTTCCGATGGTCTTGTCATTGCGTCCGACAAGCAAGTGGCGGTGGATGCCGAAGGTGGCACTGTCACTGTAGCACTGCAGGCCAATGGAACCTACGACATCCAACTCTCGTCCGACTGGATCAGTCAGTCGGCTGAAGTGGGCACACGTGCCAATATGGCTGATTACAGCGAGACCTTCATCATTGCCAAGAACAATGGTGGAGAGCGTTCGGCTACCATCTCATTCACACTCAAAAACATCACCGAGAGTGTCACCATCACGCAGGCTTCAGGGCTCTCTAACACAGGCATCAACGCCACAGCCAAGGAGATTGCCAAGAACATGTACCCAGGGTGGAACCTTGGCAACACGATGGAAGCCTCGAATGGCGAGACCTCCTGGCAAAGCACCAAGACCTCGCAGCAGATCATTGACTTCGTCAAGGCACAGGGCTTCAAGTCGGTGCGCATCCCATGCGCTTGGTATATCCACAGCAACAACGAGACCATCGACGCTGCCTGGATGTCACGCGTGAAGGAAATCGTAGATTACTGCATTGCCGACGGACTGTATGTCTTGCTCAACGACCACTGGGACAGTGGATGGATCGAGGTGGATGGATTCAAAGACACTTCAGAGGCAAATATCACTGCTAAAATAGCTACGCTGAAGAATTTGTGGACACAGATTGCCACAACCTTCAAGGACTACGACGAGCATCTGCTCTTCGCTGGATTGAATGAGCCTTTCCAGCAGTACGACCTCTTCAACAACAAACACAAAGAACTCACTCCCATCCTTGAACGCTACAATCAGGCTTTCATCGATGCCGTTCGTGCCACGGGTGGCAACAATGCCAACCGCACTTTGGTGGTGCAGGCTCCTGCCACCAATATGTCGTCGGCTACCGACAGCAGTGTCGGTTTCGACATGCCCGACGATGTGGAGGGATGCACGATGGTGGAGGTGCACTACTACGACCCATGGGATTTCTGTGGGGATGGTGGCACCACTTGGTTCTGGGGCAGTGGCAACCATGTCGCTGGCAGCACACACAATGCCTCATGGGGTGAGGAAAGCCACCTCAAGTCGCAGTTCGCCAAGATGAAGGCGAAGTTCGTCGATAAGGGCTATCCCGTCATCATCGGCGAGTGTGGTGTCAAATGGCGTCAAATCGGTGAAAACCAAGCTCAGCACGACAACTCCGTCAAGGCTTGGTTCAAGGAAGTGTGTCTGCAGGCCGGAAACAATGGACTTGTGCCTATGGTGTGGGACATCAACTCGGCCAACCAGAACGGAACAGAAGGAACGATGACCATCCTCAAGCGCAGTGATTGCTCTGTGTTCTGTCAGCCTGCCATGGAGGGCATCACAGAGGGAGTGGCTGCCAGTGCATGGCCTTATTAACGTTGAAACAATGAAGCAATTCCATTGTCTTTTCTCTATGCTGACGGCATGGTTGTTCGTGCTGCTGTTGACCTGTTCATGCAATGGTGGACAGGGCACGGACAGCCATGTCGCTGTCGGCCAGCATGACAATGGAAAACTCACGCCCTTCCCTGGCGTCAATGAATTGGTGGTCAACGGTGCCGATACGGTCTGCATCTGCTTAGGAGAGGACAATGGCTGGAAAATCATCTCCCATGACTCAAAACCGCATGACAATGATGTGATATGGCGTGATTCAGTGCTGAATGTGGGGCGGATCAACCAGAAAACCACTGATTGCGGCAGCAAGCTCCTGGTCGCGATCGACAGTGTCAGAGACTTGGTGCTGAAGCATTGTGGGCAAGTCACCATCGAGGGACGACAAAAACCTGTTCGGGACTTGTATGTCGAAATATCCAACTTCAACTCGTTCGGCTGCACCGCTCCTTTGCAGGCAGAAAATATCACTCTCAAGGTCGATGATGGCGATTCCGCATCCATTGCCCTTGACTGTACACGTCTGAATGTCTATACTGCAAATACTTCTTTCTTGTCTCTTTCAGGACGCGCCGATACCCTCAACTGCTTCGGCGACACAGCTACTCTTCATACTGATTCAATCAATGTCGGCGTATTTCTCAGGAGGTAGTGAACGCAGTTTGGGTAGAATAAGTCATAATCATCAAAAAACAGTCACTTTTTGCCGAAATCTGAAAGATAAGATGTAAATTTGCAAATTGGACGGTGCACTGCCAATGAAAACGGACTGATTGGGGATGATGGAAGCTGGGTGCAGCGTCATAGAAAGAAACACACTAACCTCCCAGCAGAAATGCCGAAAACATACAGATTATTTTTACTTACCATACTGACTATCTTATCTACACCACTGCTGTCACAAGTGGAGCAGATGCCTTTTGCCGTACTCGGACTCAACGACGGACTGTCGAACACCAAAATCAACTGCATCCTGCAAGACCGACAAGGCTTCCTCTGGTATGGCACACCCTCAGGACTTGACCGATACGATGGTTTCCGCTTTAAGAACTACTTTTCCGACCCAGCCAATCCCTCCACACTACCCGACAACTGCATCGAGCAAATCATGGAGGACAAGGACGGATACCTCTGGATACGTACCACCACTGACTGGTGCCGCTACAATCCCAGCAACGACACCTTCGAACGGGGACTGGACAAGTGGATGAACGAGCATGGTATTCACTCCACACCCAACAATATCTTTATCGACCGGCAGAAAAATATCTGGGTGGTGGTCAATGGCAAGGGATGCTACTTCATCAATGCCGACGGAAGCCTACAGACTATGGTTGAGGTTGGAACGGGAAAGGACAGAATGCCCGACGGGGTGGTCAGTGGCTTCGCTGAGGAGGATGGAAAGGCGGTCATCGTCTATAACGACGGAACACTGGTGAAGATCGACGCTAAAAACAAGAGAACGGCGTGGATCAACACCCATATCCCAGAGGCATATCCACTGAATTCCATGCAGAATGGAATCTACATCGACCGGCAGCACAACTATTGGATCTACAACACCATCACAGCACGTGTCTATGATTCCCGACAGAAGGTCTGGTACGACAATGTGCGCCAGTGGATGACCGCTCAAGGCTATCCACCCTTTGCCTCCGAGATCATCATCAAGGACATGGATGAGGATAAAGACGGGAGGCTGTGGATGGCTACCGAGCATGAGGGATTGCTCATGCTTGATGGAAAGGACCACACGGTGCACCAGTATATCAACGACCGCAACACACAAGGCGCATTGCCCGACAATACGGTGCAGAGCCTGATGATCGACTCCAACGAGGCGCTTTGGGTGGGAACTTACAAGAACGGAATCGCCTACAACTGGATTGGTATGTCGCTCTTCCAACTCTGGAACATCGGTGATGTCTGCACCATCACCAAAGACCCTGCAACGGGCGATTACTGGTGCGGCACCAACGATGCCGGCATCATCCGCTATAACCCCTTGACGCATCAGTCGCGACGATACACCAGAAATGAGACACATCTGGGCAGCGACGTAGTGGTCTGCTCGTTGACCGCCAGTGACGGGTCGTTGTGGTTTGGCACCTTCAACGGAGGACTGACCCGCTTCTCGGGTGGAATGTGGAAAACCTATATGCAGGGCAACAGTGGCCTTGCTAACAACAGCATTTGGGCGCTTGCAGAAGACGAACAGGGGAACATCCTTGTCGGCACACTTGGTGGCGGACTGCAACTGCATAACCCCACAACAGGGGAGTTCAAAACCTACAACACCTCCAACTCCTCCCTGACCTCCGACTACATCGCATCGCTCTTCAGCGACCGTCAAGGCAAGGTCTATATCGGGCACTCCGAAGGATTCAGTGTCTTCGACCCCCGTCAAGAGCAATTCCAGAACTATACACAAACTCGTTCAGGAAAAACCTTCCTCAGTCCCAGTACCAACCAAATGGTGGTGGACCGTCAAGGACGTTGCTGGATTGCATCCCTTTCGGGAGTGAATATCTACGACTTGGCGACCGACAGCCTTTACACCCTGATTCCTGAAACGGGACAAGAAAAATTTGTGGCTGCCTCCATGCAAGAAGACGCAGATGGCAACATGTGGGTCGCCACAGATAGAGGGGTCATCAAGGTACGGACCACCAAGGCGGACAACAACCTCAACTTCAATGTCAGGATCTATCCCACTCAGAATGGTCGTCAGCGAAGGCAGTTCAACTTCCGAAGCATCTTCCTCGACGAGAAAGGTGACCTCTACATTGGAGGACAGGACGGAGTGAGCGTGCTGCACAGGGATGCCAAAGGACTGGAACGTGCCCCGTCCGAAGTGCTCTTCTCAGGACTGTCGGTTTTCGACACACCCATCGAGGTGGGGAAGGCATACAACGGTAAGGTGCTCCTCACTCGCCAGCTCAACGAGACAAGAGAACTGACACTCGACTACGAAGACAACTCCTTCACTGTCCTTGTAGGTGCCACGCATCCCGTGCCGGCTTTCCCCTGCCGTTTCACCTACCGTCTTCTGGGTGCCACCGACAAATGGCTATCCACAGCTCTGGGGGTAGGGGAGATCACTTATTCCAACCTTCCACCAGGCAACTACATCTTGCAAGTGAAGGTGGTCGATATGGAGGGAAAGGAGATGGGAGGCATCGGAGAACTCAAAGTGCGCATCCAGCCGCCTTTCTACATGACCATCTGGGCCTACATCCTTTATGCGCTGCTCATCGGAGCGATGGTCTATTTCATCAACAGCATGTTCCTCCGTCGTCAGAAAGTGAAGATGCAGATGGAGCAGATCCGTCATGAAGCGCAGCATGAAAGACAACTGGAGCAGATGAAGATGCGATTCTTCACCAATGCCAGCCATGAGTTGCGGACACCGCTCTCACTCGTGGTGTCGCCCCTACAGCAACTGGCCAAGGACGAAACCGACGAGCATAAGCGGGGCAAACTCAACCTCATCCTGCGAAACGCCGACAAGCTGCTGCAGTTGGTCAACGAGATGCTCGACTTCCGACGCCTCGACATGGGCAAGGAGAAACTCAATCTGGTCAATGGCGACATCGTGCAGTTCATCGGATCCATCTGCACCACCTTCAGCGAGTTGCAGCAGAAAAACATCCAATTGTCGTTCCAATCCAGCATCGACAATTTGCTGATGTCGTTCGACGACGACAAGATGGGCAAGATTTTCAACAACCTGCTCAATAATGCCTATAAGTTCACACCTGATGGTGGCAAGGTGAATGTCTCGATAACGACCGACGTAGTCAATGGCGACCAGCACTTGAAGGTTGGTGTAGCCGATACAGGTGTGGGAGTCGCCGACAGCGAGAAGAAACATATCTTCGACCGTTTCTACCAAGTGAAGGATAATAACAACATGGTGTCGGGTGGTAGTGGCATAGGACTGAACCTCACCAAGTCGTTCGTGGAGATGCATGGAGGCACCATTTCTGTATCCGACAACGATGGGGGTGGAGCGCTTTTCACCATCGACCTTCCCGTGCGACTCGACGACTCGCTGAGGGTCATCGATCTTTCGCCTGCCGATGCCGCGCCAATGTTGCTGACCGACGGACAAACGGCTGTCGCTTCTGCAGAGAACCAACAGGAAGGACAAGGCGCGGCGTCGCGGACGATGAGGAAAGGAGAATATGAGGTGCTCATTGTCGATGACAGCCAGGACTTCCTCGACTTCATGTCGGAGGTGATGTCGGAGACCTATCGTGTGCGTGTGGCGCACGATGGCAAGGAGGCCTTGGAAAAGATTGAGGAGCGGCGCCCCGACATCATCCTCAGCGACGTGATGATGCCTGAGATGGATGGGGTGGAACTGTGCAAGCGACTCAAGCAGAATGCCGCCACACGCACCATTCCCTTCGTCATGCTCACAGCGCGCATCGCCTTGGAGCAGCGCATTGAGGGAATGGAGGTTGGTGCCGACGACTATATCACCAAGCCCTTCAATCTCGACATCCTCGCCCACCGCATGTCGAACCTCATAGGCTGGAGTAAGGGAATGCCTCGTCCGAAGATCATGCCGCAGGCCAGTGAGGTGGAGGTCACCTCGCTCGACGACAAGCTGGTGAAGAAAGCCACGGAATGTGTGGAGAAGTACATGGAGAACGCGGAGTTCTCCGTCGAGACTCTCAGTCAGGAACTCGGCATGTCGCGTGTCAACCTCTACAAGAAGTTGCTGTCCATCACGGGAAAGACGCCTTCGGAGTTCATCCGCATGATTCGCTTGCAGCGTGGAGAGCAACTCCTGCGACAGAGCCAGTTGAGTGTGTCAGAGATAGCCTATAAGGTCGGTTTCAACAATCCCCGCTATTTCTCCAAGTACTTCAAGGAACAATATGGTGAAATGCCTTCCGACTACAAAGCGCAGCACGGGAAATAGAAAAATAAGCGAAATAATTTGATTATTATAAATATAATAATTATATTTGCAATAAAAACTATTTCAGTTGCTCTCGGCTATTTCGAAAGAAGGGTGGGTAAAAGGCATCACTTCTTCAGCTTTCATCAAGAAATATAAATTTCCTTCTGCCAGTTCTGTCCAGGCAGCTCTCAAGCCTCTGCTGAAATTAGATATCGTCACCAACGACAATGGGCAATATCGTATTTACGACTTTTTCTTCTCTCAATGGCTGAAAGCGAATTTTTAAGTGCCCCCCTTATTGTTGCTTGCTCTTCACGTATTCGGTGGGGAGCACTCCGTAGTCTTTCTTGAAGCAGGATGAGAAATACTTCGGGTCGTTGTAGCCCACGCTGTATGCGAGGTCGGAGATGCGGATGGTAGGGTTCTTCTCCAGCACCTCGCAAGCGGTCTTCATGCGGATGCTGCGGATGAAGGCGGAGGTGTTCATGCCCGTGAGCGACTTGAGTTTCTTGTAGAGGGTGGATTTGGAGGTGCCTGTCTGGTCGGCAAACTGCTGCTGGTCGAAGTCGAAGTTGCCGATATTCTTCTGCACACAGGCGATGCAGCGCTTGAGGAACTCCTCGTCGGCAGAGGTCAGGTCGATGTCGGTCATCTCCACCAAGTCTTTCTTCTTCAGTTCCTTTTTCGTGGCTTGGCTGCGTTCCATCAGATTCTCTATGCGCGATAGCAACACTTTGGAATTGAAGGGTTTGGTGATGTAGGCATCAGCACCTGCGCTATAACTCTCAGCACGGTCTTGGTCGTCGCGTTTGGCGGTGAGCATCACGACTGGAAGGTGGGTGTAGTCTGTGTTCTCACGGATATGGCGAAGCAATTCCATGCCATCCATCACGGGCATCATGATGTCGGTCACCACAAGATCGACCGTCTCGTTTTCCAGAATCTCCAAGGCTTCCTGGCCGTTGTAGGCGGTCACTACCTCGTATTTCGATGCGAGCAGATGCTGAAGGATGGCGAGGATTTCGTCGTTGTCTTCCACCACCAGCACTTTGCCTGTCTGCCTGCTGAGGGTGGTGCCAGTGGGTGCAGTCGCGTCTTTCTCTTCCTCTGTGTTTTCTTGCTGTGAAAGTTGTAAGGTGTATTGTTCGTCGATTTCCTCTTCGCTGAAGGCTGTGCGGTCGATGGGCAGGGTGATGGTGAAGGTGGTGCCCACGCCTTCCTCGCTCTCGAATTGGATCTCTCCATGGTGGAGCTGCACCAAGTCGCGGGTGAGCGACAGGCCTATGCCGGTGCCGTAGGTGTTGAACTTGCGGTGCTCGCCTTCGTAGAAACGGTCGAAGAGGGTGGATTGTCTGTCTTTCTTGATACCCATGCCGTTGTCTTTCACGGTGATGACCACCTGTCTTGGGTCATCCTCTTTTTGCAGCATGCTCACCTGCACATAGCCCATCGGACGGTTGTATTTGGCGGCATTGGAGAGCAGGTTGTAGAGGATTTTGTCGAGTGCGTCGGCATCGAAATAGCCGAGTACGCTCTCTGGTGAGGTCACAATCGACAAGTGCAGTTGTTTCTTCTGCATCAGGGGTTGGATGCTCTCGATTTCTCGCCGGCAGAAATCGGCGATGTCTCCTTTCGAAACCATGAGTCGGAGGTTGCCTGTCTCTGCCTTTCTGAACTGCAGGATTTGCTGGAGCAATCGCATCAGTCGGTTCACGTTGTTCTGTATCACCTGTTTGCCATCGCCCTGCATGGTGTCCATAGATGCGGAGATGATGGTGAGCGGGGTCATCAGGTCGTGGGTGATGTTGGTGTAGAACTGCAGTTTCTTGTGGTTGAGTTCTTCCACCTTGTCGGCTTCCATCTGGGCAATCTGAAGTTGTTGCCGTTCCATCAGGCGTGAACGGTAGTACCTGATGGAAGCATAGATGATGCCAATGGCGGCAAGGGCGTAGAGCAGCAGTGCCCACCAGCGCAACCAAAGCGGTGGAAGCACCACGATGGTCAGCCTGTTGTCTTGTTCCGACCAAAGCGACTGGGGATCAGCACCTCGCAGGCGGAAGGTGTAGGTGCCTGGTGGCAGGTTGCTGTAGTTCACAGTGTTGACTCCCTGTTCGGCATACATCCATTCCTTGTCGTATCCCTCCAGCATGTAGGCGTAGGCGGTGTAGGGCGTGGAGGCGAAATTGAAGGTGGAGAAATCGATGGAGAGGTTATTCTGGTCGGGGGGAAGCACCAGTTTCTGGGTGAAGGGTGGCAACAGATCCATTATTTCCTTGCGTTCTTTCATGGGGATGTCGCTCAGGTTCCTGCCGGCGATCTTGATGTTGGTGATGGTCACTTGGTCGGTGCCGGTGGCTCTGGGCAGACTGTCGGGATGGAAGGTGGCGAAGGCCGCCACACCTGCGAATGCCAGTTCTCCGTTCAGGCTGCGGGCTGATAGGTAGTTGCTGAAGCCTTTGAAATGAGCCAGACCGGCTATGGTGTAGTAGTTGAGGTTGTTGATGCTGTTGTCCTTGTTGACGCTGAGGCTCAGCAGGCTTTGGTGGGTGGCCATCCAGAGTGTGCCGTCGTCGGTGGTTTCCAGGGAATAGAGGCTTTCGGTGGGGATATTGAAACGTCGGTTCATGCACACGAAGTCGTCGGTGGTTTTATCGTAGAGCATGAGGCCGATGTTGTGGGAGCATGCCCAGATGCGGTGGCTCTTGTCTTCCACAATGTTTATGGCGTCGTTGATTCTGTAGGTGGAACCTTGGGGTGTCACATAATGGCGGGCGTGTAGGGAGTGTGGGTTGTGGATGTCGCCGGTCAGATGGATGAAACCCGTGTTTCGGGTGGTGAGCCATACGCTTCCGTCGCTGGCGAGGGTGATACGTTGCACGTGTGCGTTGTCCAGGCTGTCGATGTTGGCCAGGCTGAAGCCCTTGCCGTTGCTGTAGATCACGCTCAGCCCATGCCAGCCTCCTACGTAGATGTTGCCTGTCTTGTCCTCGGCGAAGGAATAGACGCAGTTGTCGGTCAGCCAGTTGGTGTTGCTCTTGTCAAAGGTTTGCAGTGTGCCTGTGGTTTTGTCATAGACCATGATGCCGTTTTCCTGAGTGCCGAAGTAGATGAGGCCTTGGCTGTTGCGAAAGACGGTGTTGACCTTGTCGGGCAGTGCCGTGACGATGGATGTGGGCAGATGATCGGCGGTTTTGTCGCTGTGTCCGTCCCTGCCGATGCATTTGGCTCCTCCATGTGTCAGTGCGAGCCAGAGGTTGTTGTCGCTGTCGAAAGCCAGTCCGCGGACCACATCGGTGGGTTGTTCGTCTTGCGCCACGTAGTGACCGTAGATGTTGTGGGGGCTGACCAGGGTATATGCCACGCCTGTGCGGTGGCCGGTCATGAAGATGTTGCCGTGGTGGTCGAAGATGAGGTTGTCGATGCCTCGGCTGAAGAACTGCGGAAAGGGCTCTTTGCGCTCAGGCAGCAGGTAGAAGGTCTGTGGTTGCTGTTTGTAGTCGCAAAAGCCTACTCCATGACTGGTGGCCACCCACAGGCGGTCGGTGTCGGGACTTTTGGTGATGGAGTAGATGTAGTTGTTGGCCAGTTCGCTGCCGTTGATGGTGTTTAGTTTGAAATTCTGGAATTGCAGGGGGGTGTCGGTGTCGTAGGGGTTGTCGATGCGGTAGATGCCTTTTCCCCATGTCCCTACCCATAGGGCATGTTTCTCGTCCATCAAGATGCAGTGGGCTGAGTTGCTGTCGTTGAACTTGGGCATTTCATACCAACTCCCGTCATTCGTGTTGTAGCGATACAGGCCTTGGTTCCATGTACCAACCCAAAGGTACCCTCTGTCGTCTTCGTAGATGGCTTTGATGGCGCTGTGGGGGACTTTGGAGTTGCCTCGCTGGTTGCACATCAGTACGAAATCATCGCCTTCTTTGTCGTACTTGTATAAACCGCCTTCGGTACCTACCCATATATCGTCCTTCCGAGTAGTATAGAGGCAACCGATGATGTCGCTGTTGTCAAAGTCTTTGAGGTGATACTGGCGAGTCTGGCCTGTGCGCATGTTGATGATGTTGAGGCCGTTGTTGGTGCCTACCCACAGCATACGGTCTGCTGTTGAAAGTATGCTCAGCACATCGTTGGAGGTGAGCACAGAGGGGGTCATGATGTCGTTCCGATACGCGACATAGCGGTAGCCATCATAGCGGAAGAGGCCTTCTACTGTGCCGAACCACAGGAACCCGTCGGCGCTTTGGTGGATGGTGTTCACTCCATCATGGGGAAAGGACGATGGGGTAGCCAACTGCTGGATTTCGATGTTGTCGATCCAGTAATGCTGGTGGTGCAATGACTGTTCTTGGGCCTGTGTGCTGTGGCATATCATGAAGGCCAGCAGGAAGATGACGGTCTGTTTCATGTAGGTGATGTGAAAAGAGGTGTAACTGGGAGTCTTGACGCTCACAATGCAAAGATGGTGGATTTATAGGTAAAACACCGAGTTTTTCGGAGGAAAAATACGTCAAGGTGGAATTTTCCACCTCTTTTACGTCTTTTTTTAGTTCAAAGCCAGGCATAAGTTATTAATTTGCAAAAAACATGAGTTATGGATAAGTATCTTTTTTCCCTTTTCTTATTGCTGTTTGCAACTTCCTCCTTTAGTCAATCGCCAATCCCCTATACCGACCGTCATCTCCTTGGCGATCATCCTTTGAAGGCGAATGAGGCGATAGATTTGGATGAAAGCCAGTGGCTCTTCTTCGATGAGGTCAAGCCTAACGACGTCATTGCCCGCTACCGAAGCCAAATAAGCGTCAATGGCGAGGCTATGGATCCCGATGTCAACTGCAGGGTGCTCATCTACCGCCATGGGGCAGTGGTGGTGCCACAGGATGCCAGTTATGTGGCTTTGACGATGTATAGTGGCTTGGACTGCGATGGGGAGAGCGAGGCCATGCAGCAGGGCTTTTACTACAGCAACACCCCACCGGCAGATGCTCCAGATGACTTGCGGAAGGCGTTGCGGCTCGACAACAAGGTGCGTTCACTGATTCTTCGCCGTGGCTATATGGCCACTTTGGCTACCCATGGCGATGGCATGGGCTATAGCCGTGTCTTTGTGGCGGATACTGCCGACCTCGTGGTTGAGGCACTGCCTGATCTGCTCAGTGGAAAGGTGTCGTTTGTAAGGGTGCTTCCCTGGCAGTATGTCAGCAAGAAGGGGTGGGCTGGCAGCAAGTGGGATTCCATGCCCGAGGGACTGAAGTACGTGGAAGAGCAAGCCGACTACACCAATTCCACTTGGTACTATAATTGGGGCACTTCTGCCACCTCGACGACCAATCCCAACCGGACAGGAAAGAGTTATAATCAGGAGTTTGTGCCGGAATTGTGGGGGGCGTCGAGCAATGCCACAAGGATGTATGGTCTGACGGATGTCTGCCATCTGATGGGCTTCAACGAACCCGACCACTCCGAGCAGTCCAACGTCAGTGTGGAGAAAGCCATAGAATTATGGCCTCGGCTGATGCAGACTGGCATGCGACTTGGTTCTCCTGCCACTACCGACTTCTCATGGCTCTACAATTTCATGAATGAATGCCGCAAGCGCAACTACAGGGTGGATTATGTGGTGGTTCATGCCTATTGGGGAGGGCTCAGTGGATTGGAGTGGTACAATCGACTCAAGGATGTATATGACCATACCAAACGCCCCATCTGGATCAAGGAATGGAACAACGGAGCCAACTGGACCAAAGAGACATGGCCCGGCGGAACGGCAGAGCAGCAGGCCAAGCAACTGCGCGACCTCAAGGAAATCCTTACCGTGATGGACACCTGCTCGTTTGTGGAGCGCTACAGCATCTACAACTGGGTGGAGGATAAGCGGGCCATCATTCTTGGCAGCACGGCTAAACTGACACCGGCTGGCGAGTACTATGCCAGCGACCGGCCCGACTATTTCTTCCGGCACGATCAACAGTTGACGCCTACTTATACTACACGCATTCCTCCCGTGCTCTACTATTCTGGAGTGGAGAACGGAAAGGTGCGTCTGAGGTGGACTGATTCCGAAAGTGAGTTCATCCGTACATACAGGGTGGAAACCAGTTGCGATGGCATCAACTTCACAACTTCAAAAAACTTCACTTCTCCCGATGAAACCGATGATTTCTCGTGTGAAATTGAATTCCTGGATGATGAGAGTGAAGTCTTATTCTGCAGATTGGTCTCCACCCCTATGTATGGTTCTGAACAGACTTCCAATGTGGTGAGACTGTATAGACTCGACAATGCTGCTACGCTTTCACCGTTCTTCTCGCAGGTACTCATTTCTGAGAACTGGTCAGCGGCGGTTCTGAAGCAAAAATACCCGGTCAAGCCTTGTGTGGTGCTGGGCACGCCCACCTATCGCAACAAGATGCCCTTGTCCTACCGAGCCAGCCAGGTGAAAGACGATGCCTTCGATTTCAGGCTCACCACTTGGGATTACCAAGAATCGCCAGCCATGGCTTATCCCGACACCGTGGCGGTGATGGTGGCTGAGGAAGGCAACTACGACTGGAACGGGATCAAGGTGGAGGTGCGTCAGGTGCAGTGTGTGCGCGACGTGTGGATGCATGTGGATTTCCAGCTGCCTTTTGTGGAGGTGCCCGTGGTGATACCAACCCAGACGTCGTCCAATCACTCTTCTTCGGCGTCTGTGCGAGTGCGCAATGTGACAACCACGGGCTTCGACCTCTGGCTCCAGTACGAGGGGCGTCATGCTTTGCCCGATAGCTTGATGGAATCTGTGGCTTTCGTCGCCCTCAGTCAGGGCAGCACCGTGTATCTCGGCAAGCAGATCACTGTTGGGCTGAGTGGGGAGGCGCTTGTTCAAGACAATCTCCTTGGTGGCACACGCCTGGACTATGGAACGGCTTTTAAAAATCTCCCTCTCTATTTCGCCGCCATGCAGACCGAAAACGACACCATCACGTCTGTGCTGCGCATCAAAAGCCGCGACTTGACTGGCGCCACGCTCATCAAGGACAGAGAGAAAGCGGTCGCACACGAACGGGTGAAAGGAGAACAGGTGGGATGGGTGGTCATCGGCGACACCGAGGCTACAGCCATCCACTCTCCGCTTGAATACCGACGGCATATCAATTTCCACGTCTCAACCGACCGTATCACGACGGAGCGTTCTTTCAGCCATTGCAGCATCATGGACATGAGCGGACGCTTGCTCTTCGAGAAGAACGACAGCCACTTCATCAAGACCGATACTTTGATGAATGGTGTTTATATTGCCAACATAGATGGACAGGTTGTCAAATTCGAGAAAAAATAGGGCCACACTATTTTTCATGCACTTCATTCGTCCGATATCATCGTTTTTTTGTATCTTTGTCACTTGATTACTACAACTCCTAATTAACGATTTAGAATATGAAAAGACATCGCCCTATAATCGTCCTCGTATTGTTGCTTTTGCACTTCCTATCTGCCCAAGCACAAGGCTCTTACAGCAGGATCACCAACCTGCCCAGTGTGTATGTCTCCACCTTCGATGGCTTCGGCATCACCAGCAAAACGACCTATAAATACTGCAAGTTGGTCTATGTGGATGAGCAGGACCAAGTCACCCATTACGACTCGGTGGAGATCCGTGGTCGTGGCAACTCCACGTGGAACATGAGCAAGAAACCCTATCGTATCAAGTTGCATCAGAAGGAGCGATTCCTTGGTGAAGGCAAGGCCAACACGAAGAAATGGACCCTTCTGGCCAATGCAGGCGACAAGACGCTGATACGAAATGCTGTCACCAGTGCCATGGGCGAGTTTCTTGGCATGTATTTCAACCCAGCCTACAAGTTTGTCGATCTCAATGTCAATGGCAGTTATTATGGCAACTACCAGATCAGCGACCAGGTGGATGTGAGGAAGTACCGCGTGCACGTGAAGGAGCAGGACTATCCCCTCACGGATGAAAGCAACATTACGGGTGGATACCTTCTTGAAGCCGATGGATTCAAGGATGGCAACTGCTTCACCACCTCCACCTACAGTGTGCCCATACGCATACACTATCCCGATGAGGATGAGATCGCTTACGAACAGAATGAATATATCCGTCAGTACATGAGGGATTTTGAGAGGGTGTTGCGCAGCGACGACTTCACAGATCCAGAGCATGGCTATCGTCGTTGGGTCGATTCCACCTCGCTCGCCAACTGGTATATCGCCACCGAAGTCAGCGCCAATATCGACGGTTTCTACAGCACATACTTCTACAAGGACCGCGACGACTCCCTCCTCTATTGGGGACCTTTATGGGACTACGATATCGCCTACGGCAACGACACACGCAAAGGCGATACCAGCCGTAGGATGATGACCGATGTGGGATATGGACAGGTCGCTCTCTGGATCAACCGCATGTGGGACGACCCATGGTTCTCCAAACTCATCAACCGCCGTTTTCATGAGGCGCTGGATGCTGGACTGGAAGAACACCTGATGCACACCATCGACTCTTTGGTCACATTGCTGGATCGTTCGCAGGCGAGAAACTACCAGAAATGGGGTATCAACAACAAGATGTATCACGAACGTGTGCTTTATTCGTCGTATGATCAGTATGTCAGAGACCTCAAGTCATTCATCACCGTACATATCGACTACCTGGAGGAAGCTTTTGCCGACAAGCAACCAGTGGAACCCACTCCTCCCTTCAAACCTGGCAATTTCTACTACCGACTCATCAATGCCGCCAATGCCAAGGCCATCGATGTCTATGGCCAATATGAGGAATCTGGAAGCCGTATCTGCCTGTGGGACAACTTAGCCGATCGACTGAGCGAACAATGGGAAATACTGCCTGTTGACGAACATTATTTCATGCTCATCAACCGATTCAACCAACTGGCACTCAACGACCCCACCGAAGGAACGGCCACTGCCACTACCAACACAGGAGCCCGACTCAATGTGGAGGAACCCGATGAAGAGAACCCGCGGCAGCACTGGTATTTCACACCACAGGGCACAGCAGGCTACTACAACCTCACCAACCGCTACACAGATCATACCGCCAACCTCTCAGGAGGAAGCTCGTCGAATGGCACTAGCATCATCAGCTATACCACCGACGACCGCAACACCAGCAGCACCAACAGGCTATGGTATATCATCGCTGACGAGGAAATTATAGAGCCTTATGTCAATGGCATCGACGATATGTCCATAGAACCTGAGGAATACGCACTGGCCTATGATCCACAGACACAGACCCTGCATTTCGGAAGCGCGACACCCGACCAACTGACCTTCATGGTCAATGTCTATAGCCTCAGTGGAATGAAGGTGGCGCAGTTCCGGGCCGACGAGCGTTGCTCCATTTCCCATCTGCCTTCAGCCACTTATGTCATCTCATGGACCGTCGGCGGAAAGACACGGTCTGCCAAGGTGAAAAAATAAAAATGATGGAATTGCTCGATTTTTCGATATGACACGAAAAATCGAGCAATTTCGACTATAAATGGCTTGTTGAATGATAATTCGACCTCAAACAATGATTTTTGGAGTATGTACTTTGTTTTTTCATTTAATTTTGCAACTGAACAACACTATATACAACCAACATATACAACCAACGCTATCAACAATTAACTTAATACAAACACATCGATGAAACAAAAACTACTTTTCTTGTTGGTTTGCTTGACTGGGTTCCTCACTGCTGGAGCCCAGAAGTATGTCTATGAGATTGGCGATGAAGTCGTCACATCCACGGGCAAGTACATCGTCAAGGGATCCAACATCATCTCGAACCCATCGTTCGATGATGGTACCACAGGATGGATCGCTGGAGATGGATCAGACCTCAGCGACAGTTATTTTGATGTGCCTGCCACAGGTGGCGCCGACGGTGGCGCTTATCTCAAGGCATTGGGAGGTGCAGGATCGGGCAGTAACAAGTCCATCAGAACCAGTTTCCCCATCAACGCAGGAAAGACCTATCTTTTCAGTTGCTGGGCACACCGCACGAACAATGCTGGCAACGTTCAGTACAGCACTTTGCATCTTGCCAGCAGCGACCGTGGCACCGACAGTCAGATTGCCACTATCAATTATGTGCAGAACCAATGGACTCAGACCGAAACCATCTTTGAGGCAGGTGAATACACTTTCCTCACCGTCAATTTCAGATGGCTCGATTCGGCCTCTTCTTTCGACTGCTTCACTCTTGTGGAGGTGGAATCGAGTGGCGAAGTCATGACCGACAGACTCTCCGAGGCCATCTCTGCTGCCGAGTCCCGACTCGAGAGCACAGAGGAAGGCAACGAGGCAGGTCAGTTCACCACTGAGATTCGACAGGCCTTGCAGGCCGCCATTGATGCCGCCAAGGCTGTGCTTGCCGCAGCAGCCTCACAGGAGGCGGTGAACCAGGCTGTGACCGACCTCAATGCCGCTGTTTCTGTCTATAACAAGAATATCAACCCGCCTTTCAAGGTTGGCAAGCAGTATATGTTCCTGCTCTATCCCAACCAGGAGGTGGCGCTCTCATCGGGTGGCGATGGCGGCACAGTGAAAGTGCAGCCTCTGGATGAAGACGACATGACACAGGTCTTCACCTTTGAACCTGTTCCTGAAGGAGCCGCTGCCGATGGTTACAACATGAAGGACGGAAATGGCAACTACGTTTATCGTTCTGGTTCCTGGGACACCAAAGCACGTGCAGAACAAGACCTCACCAACGCGGTGGCCATCTTCACCGTTATCGACCGTGGCTCTTACGTACAGATCCATAGCGAGCAGTACGACAATGTGATGGGTGTGGACAACACCACTCCTGGTAGCGCAGTCTATTCCAACAAGGGGGGAACTGGAGAGAAAAACCGATGGATCCTCAAGGAATACGTTCCTGCCGACCAGCGCGATGCGGAATACAACTTCAACAACCTGCTCAACAAGGCTAAGGGGGAACTCAATGCCATCTCATCAAGTGCCATAGGCAATGGACTCTTCCAATACTCCAAGTCCGCCTACGACACCTATGCAGCCGCTATCGAAGCCAGCCAGCAGATGACCGACTTCGTGGCTGCAAAAGACTACCTGCAGGCTGCCATGGATGAGTTTGCCGCCAATGCTGTGAACAAACCCAACCCAGACGCTGAGTATGTCATCACCCAGGCGTCGGGTTCCCATATTGGTTATCTGGAAGACAACACGCATGGTGTGCTCAGCGATCAGAGTGAGACCTTCAAGATTGTTGCCGCTGAAGCTGCCGGCGCCTACTACCTGCAGCATGTGGCAACAGGCAAGTATCTCGCCAAGTCGGGTTCCAGCGCATGGGACACCACTTGGGAGGAAGAAACTGGCAACAACACCGCACAATGGGCCATTGCCCAGTATGGCGAGGGACTTTATACCATACAGAACCTCAACAACAAGGGGTATCTCGGCAGCGATGCCACCACCGCTGGATCATCGCTCTATTGCGACAAGGCTGCCAGTGCCGACAACTCGCACTGGATGATTGTCGAGAACTCCGTTTCGGGAATTGTCGATGGAGCCATTGAGAAAGCCGAACAACTCTTGGCCAACACTGAGATAGGTACTGAGTATTACCAAGTGCCGCAGTCGGCTGCCGACGCTTTGAAGGCCGCCATCGAGAAGGCCAAGACCGACAAGCAGACGGCTACTACCGAAACGGCTTCAAAGATTGTGGCCGACCTCAACGAAGCCATGAGCATCTTCCGCAACTCTTTCAATCCTATGGGCGACTTCGATACCGAACTCACCTATTATATTCAGCACTATGGCGGGGCTGTGCTCACTGCCGTAGAGAGCGGCAATGCCACCATCACCACCTTGGTGGAGGAAGGCAAACCCTCCGATGCACAGAAGATGTACCTGGAGAAGACGGGCAGCGGCTACTATGTGAAGAGCGTGGCCAATGAGACTTACCTCGCTGTCAGCGGCACCTACGACACCCGTTGGATCAGTACCCCCGACGAGACCTGCCTCTTCAATATCGTTCAGCTTTCCGGCAAATACCTCGGTCTGTACAACGTCAGCAAGGGCACTTACTTCGGTACGGATGCCACAGCCAGCGGCAATAAGGTATATTCCGACAAGGCTGCTGTGGAAAACTCCTACTGGCTCGTCATCACTTATCAAGACCTCGACCGCACCCTCTTCAATGAGGCTGTCGAAGCCGCTCAGACCTACGCCGAGAGCATGGTGGAAGGCTACAAGGTGGGTGAGTACATGCCCGACGTGATTGCCGAGTATGCAGAAGTCGTCGCCTCGGCACAGGCTGCCAGCAAGAAGGCTGCCGACCAAGAGACGCTCAACCAGATGGCTGCCGACCTCAAGGCGTCTATCGAGACTTATACCGACAAGGCCAACAAAGAGGACCGCGCTCCAGAATACCTTGCGATCATCATCGCACAGGCAGAGGCAGAAGCCGCTGCAGTCACAGTAGGTGTTGACAAGGACCAGTACCAGCAGGCAGTGCTCGACGCCTTCACCGCAGCCATTGGCAGTGCAAAGATCTCATCGAATGCCGAGAAAGCCATTGCTGACCTCAATGAAGCCCGTGAAACCTTCAAGAACGGTGCCAATACGGTTGACCGCAGTGCACTGAAGAGTGTCATAGCAACAGCGGAGGCAACTATAGCAGCAGCCGTGGTGGGCGATGCCAATGGCAACTATCCACAGGCAGCACTCGATGCCTACAAGGCAGCATTGGCTGAGGGACAGTCGGTCTATGGCGACATCCAGAAGACCCAGGACGAGGTGGCTCAGGCAGCAGAGGCACTCACCGCTGCCGCTACTGACTTCGCCGCACAGAAAGTGGTGATCGACTATGCCCTGCTGAAAGAGACAATCACAACAGCGCAGAAAACCATCAGCGACAACGCGCCGTTCAAGGGTGAGGGACCTGGTACGTATCCCGAGTCGGCATTTACCGCTCTCCAGCAAGCCATCGACAAGGCGCAGACATTCGTAGGCTCCGCTACAGCCAACCAGCAGGCAGTGGATGCCGCAGCTGATGAACTGGTTGAGGCCATCGACGCTTTTGATGCCTCTTTCGTTCCTGTTGACTATTCCGAACTCGAGGCGCTCCTCGAAGCAGCGAAGAAAGCCCTGGAAGACTGCCGCTCATTCATGGCAGCCGATGATATAGAGGAACTTGAATACGCCATCGGAGTAGGTGAGGAGGCCATGAAGTCTCGCTTGCAGTCCGACGTGAACCGTGCCGTGAAGATCCTCAACCGCGACTATGAGCTCTTCAACTCCATTGCCACAGCCATTGATGTCATCATGACTGGCAACACGTATGAGGGAGCAAAACTCTACAGCCTCAACGGCGCAATCGTCAGTGGGGTGCCGCAGAAGGGTGTTTATATCATCCAGATGGGCATGAATGGCAAAATCATCACCAAGAAGATCATGGTGAAATAACTTGACAAGAAAAAAACAAGATAAGTTATGAAGAAGTCAATCAGTAAAACTTTGTTCTGCCTCCTCATGGGGTTGTTTGCCTTCCAGGCCAACACCTACGCCGACGATTTTGTAGGCGAAGGAGAGGAAATCACTGTGCATGTGGCAGCTGTGGCGATGCCCAGTTCTGGCTACACCACACCCAGCGTACTGCTTGAGGGGACAGGAGCCAGCCGAACTTTCACGGTCTCGGCTGCCGACCTTGCGAAAGATGTCACCATCACTGCCACTTCCGGCTTCTCCGTGGATGTCACCACGGTCAAGGCGGGTGAAGAGGCGCAGGTGACCGTCACCAACACGACCTACCGCCGCAAGAACACGGGTAAGGTCATCATGCGTTCGGGCGACTACCGCGCCTACATCAACCTCACAAGCCGTGGTTCTGATCTGGAACAGAAGGATATCACAGCCAACAAGGTCTATACAGGTGGCACCGACGAGGCCAAGACCTTCGAGGGCTTCCAGCCAGGCGAGAACGGCTATACGGTCGAGGCTCGCGTGAAGGTGGATGACGCCAGCAAGAACTTCTATCCTTTCGCCACCACCGCTGCAGGTGTGGGCTTCAAGGGCTACGTCAATGCCACTGGTATCGGTCTTTACAATGGTACCGGCTCTTTCACCAGCGACGAGAGCATGAGCAACCCCTCCAATGGAGGTACCTTCTACAACACCGACGGTGAATACCACACCTACCGTTATGCCGTGACTCCCGACGAACGTGTCATCGTCTATCGCGACGGTATCTGCATCGACTCCCTCCGTGTGGCCGACCTGGCTGCCCAGAGCGACTGGCAGGAGGAGAACGGCGAAGTGGTGGAGAACCTGCTGAAGAACCCTGGCTTCGAGGGAGAGTACGACTACTCTGGCTCCCGTTCCATTGTCACCCACATCGAGGGATGGGACGTTTATCCTTACGACCAGTACAACTCTTATCAGAACATTGTTGCCGACGAGCGCGACAACGAAGTCGATCAGAACAACCACGCCATGCGCCTCAACCGCTATATGTGGAGTGATGGCTGGGCTGCCGGTGAAGTGAGCCAAATCGTGAATGTGGCTCCCAATGAGACTTACTCTTTCTCTTGTCTCGCCAAGGGTGGTATCTACGGTTCTGATCCCATCGGTAGCATCCGCATTACCGACCTTCAGAACGACGACAACAAGCAGACCCTCAAGGTGACCAGCAATAGTTACCAGACCTACGCCACCGACTTCGAGACAAGGGCCAACACCAAGCAGATCCGTGTGAGTTTCTATCTGGAGCGTGCCAAGTGGGGTGCCAGCGTCAGCGGCTTGCAGGCCGACGACGTGAAACTCACAGGTGTGAGCCGTGTGCTCAAGCAGCAGATAGGTTTTGAGAACAACGGTGCCGACATCGAGTACTTCGCTTTCGACAACACAGGTGCCTACGCGCCACTCATGGCTACTATCCAAGCCAGCACCGACACATTGCGCTTCACCGCCACAGGCGAGGAGCAGGAGGTGACGATCAACTTCGAGAACCTCGTGGGCGACATCAGTGTCACTGCCACCAGTGGTTTCACTGCCACGCCATCTGTCATCGCTGCCGGTACGGGAAGCGCTACCATCAAGGTGAGCAACGATACCTATCGACGCAAGAATGCAGGCAAACTCATTCTCCGTTCAGGCGACAAGCGCACTTATGTGCAGTTGCGCAGCCGTGGTTCTGATCTGGAACAGAAGGATATCACAGCCAACAAGGTCTATACAGGTGGCACCGACGAGGCCAAGACCTTCGAGGGCTTCCAGCCAGGCGAGAACGGCTATACGGTCGAGGCTCGCGTGAAGGTGGATGACGCCAGCAAGAACTTCTATCCTTTCGCCACCACCGCTGCAGGTGTGGGCTTCAAGGGCTACGTCAATGCCACTGGTATCGGTCTTTACAATGGTACCGGCTCTTTCACCAGCGACGAGAGCATGAGCAACCCCTCCAATGGAGGTACCTTCTACAACACCGACGGTGAATACCACACCTACCGTTATGCCGTGACTCCCGACGAACGTGTCATCGTCTATCGCGACGGTATCTGCATCGACTCCCTCCGTGTGGCCGACCTGGCTGCCCAGAGCGACTGGCAGGAGGAGAACGGCGAAGTGGTGGAGAACCTGTTGAAGAACCCTGGATTCGAGGGTGAGTACGACCACCGCAGCAGTGTGATTGCCCGCATCGAGGGTTGGGATGTCTATCCTTGGGATCAGTACAACTCCTACCAGAGCATTGTCAGCGATGAGCGCAGCAATGAAATCGATCAGAACAACCACGCCATGCGCATCAACCGCTATATGTGGGAAGGTGGCTGGGCTGCCGGTGAGGTGAGCCAAATCGTGAATGTGGCGCCCAATGAGACTTATTCTTTCTCTTGCCTTGCCAAGGGCGGTATCTATGGTTCTGACCCATTAGGCACTATCCGCATCACCGACCTTCAGAACGACGACAACAAGCAGACGCTCAAGGTGACCAGCGACAGCTATCAGACCTATGCCACCGACTTCGAGACCAAAGCCAACACCAAGCAGATCCGCGTGAGCTTCGTGCTGGAGCGTGCCAAGTGGGGTGCCAGCGTCAGCGGCTTGCAGGCCGACGACGTGAAACTCACAGGTGTGAGCCGTGTGCTCAAGCAGCAGATAGGTTTTGAGAACAACGGTGCCGACATCGAGTACTTCGCTTTCGACAACACAGGTGCCTACGCGCCACTCATGGCTACTATCCAAGCCAGCACCGACACATTGCGCTTCACCGCCACAGGCGAGGAGCAGGAGGTGACGATCAACTTCGAGAACCTCGTGGGCGACATCAGTGTCACTGCCACCAGTGGTTTCACTGCCACGCCATCTGTCATCGCTGCCGGTACGGGAAGCGCTACCATCAAGGTGAGCAACGATACCTATCGACGCAAGAATGCAGGCAAACTCATTCTCCGTTCAGGCGACAAGCGCACTTATGTGCAGTTGCGCAGCCGTGGTTCTGATCTGGAACAGAAGGATATCACAGCCAACAAGGTCTATACAGGTGGCACCGACGAGGCCAAGACCTTCGAGGGCTTCCAGCCAGGCGAGAACGGCTATACGGTCGAGGCTCGCGTGAAGGTGGATGACGCCAGCAAGAACTTCTATCCCTTCGCCACTACAGACAAGGGTGTCGGTTTCAAGGGTTACGTGAGTTCCAAGGGACTTGGTCTCTACAATGGCGCTGACAGTTTCACCAGCGACGAGAGCATGAGCAACCCCTCCAACGGTGGCACCTTCTACAACACTGACGGTGAGTACCATACCTACCGCTATGCCGTGACTCCCGATGAACGTGTGATTGTCTATCGCGACGGTATCTGCATCGATAGTATGCGTGTAGCCGACTTGGCCGCTCAGTCAGAATGGTGCGTGGGCAATGGTCCGGTAGTTGAGAACTTGCTGAAGAATGCTGGTTTTGAAGGTGAGTATGATTTCCGCAACAGTGTCGTGGCACGCATCGAGGGTTGGGATGTCTATCCTTGGGACCAGTGGAACTCTTATCAGAATATCATCAGCGACGAGCGCAGCAACGAGGTCGATCAGAACAACCACTCCATGCGTCTCAACCGCTATATGTGGGAAGGCGGATATGCCGCAGGTGAAATCAGCCAGATTGTGAATGTGGCTCCCAATGAGACCTATTCTTTCTCCTGCCTCGCAAAAGGTGGTTTGAGGGGCGACAGCCCTCTGGGCACCATCCGCATCACCGACCTTCAGAACAACGACAACAAGCAGTCGCTCACGGTGACCAGCGACAGTTGGCAGACCTACGCCACCGACTTCGAGACCAAGGCCAACACCAAGCAAATCCGTGTCAGCTTCGTGCTTGAGCGCGCGGCATGGGGTGCCAGTGTCAGCGGCTTGATGGCCGACAACACCAAACTGACGGGTGTGAGCCGTGAGATCAAGCAGCAAATCGGTTTCCAGAACAAAGGTGCCGATATCGAGTACTTCGCATTCGATAACACAGGTGCCTACGCGCCGCTGATGGCTTCAATCGTTCCTTCAGAGGACGAGATCATCATTGCCGGTACAGGGGCTTCGAAGACCTTCACCATCGATGCCGAGAACCTTGTAGGTGACATCAGTGTCGTCGCCACCAGTGGCTTCTCTGTCTATCCCACCAAGATTGAGGCAGGAAAGAAGAAGGCTACCATCACCGTGACCAACAACACCTACCGCCGCAAGAATGCAGGTAAGGTGATCCTCCGCTCAGGCGACAAACGCGCTGTGGTCAACCTGATCAGCTATTGTTCCGACCTCGATCCCAAAGATATCTCGGCAAGTCCTGTCTATGCAGGGGGAGCCGATGCCAACAAGACCTTCGATGGTTTTGCACCTGGAGAGAAAGGTTATACGGTCGAGGCGCGCGTGAAGGTGGATGACGCCAGCAAGAACTTCTATCCTTTCGCCACAACCGACAAGGGAGTGGGCTTCAAGGGATATGTCAACGCCAGCGGTATCGGCCTCTACAATGGTACAGGTACATACGTCAGCGACGAGAGCATGAGCAACCCCTCCAATGGTGGCACCTTCTACAACACCGACGGTGAATATCATACCTACCGCTATGCCGTGACACCCGATGAGCGTGTCATCGTCTATCGCGACGGTATCACCATCGACACCATGCGTGTGGCTGACCTCGCTCCTCAAGTGGATTGGTCGTATGAGAATGGTCCTGTGGTGAAGAACCTGCTCAAGAACCCTGGATTCGAGGGTGAGTACGACCACCGCAGCAGTGTGATTGCCCGCATCGAGGGTTGGGATGTCTATCCTTGGGATCAGTACAACTCCTACCAGAGCATTGTCAGCGATGAGCGCAGCAATGAAATCGATCAGAACAACCACGCCATGCGCATCAACCGCTATATGTGGGAAGGTGGCTGGGCTGCCGGTGAGGTGAGCCAGATTGTGGATGTGGCTCCTAATGAATACTATCGTTTCTCTTGTCTCGCCAAGGGTGGTATGCGTGGCGACAGCCCTCTGGGCACCATCCGCATCACCGACCTCCAGAACGACGACAACAAGCAGACGATGACAGTGAATGGCGACAGCTACAAGACCTATACCACTGAATTTGAGACGAAGGCCAATACCAAGCAGATCCGTGTGAGCTTCGTGCTGGAGCGTGCTGCATGGGGTGCCAGCGTCAGCGGACTGCAAGCCGACGACGTGAAACTCACTGGTGTGAGCCGACTCATCAAGCAGCAGATAGGTTTTGAGAACAATGGAGCCGACATCGAGTACTTCACATTCGACAATACTGGTGCATACGCGCCTGCTTTCCCCACCTTGCAGGATATCGACATCTACACCGCAGTGGAGGGCGTCGATGCTGACAAGCAGTTGGGCATCAAAGCCAAGGTGCACGATGGCATGCTGACGCTCACTGGCGCTACAGGCGCACAGGTGGCTGTCTATAGCACCAATGGTGCGGCGCAATCCTTGCATCCTGTCTATACCGACGGTACGGGCATCGCCCTGCCTGGACGAGGTGTTTACATCGTACTGATTGTCGATGAAGGGGTGCGCAAGAGCATCAAGGTAAGTTATTAACTTCCCCTCAACTCCCCTCCCCTCGCAGGGGAGGGGCAGGGGTGGGGTTATCATTCAAGGAGTGACAGTTATTATAGAAGAATTCCCCAACATTATGAATCATTTCATTCAAGTTGTAACTTTAGGACTGACGGTGAGCCTTGGCGCTCACTGCCAGTCTTCTTTCAAGCCCGGTGAGACATGGAACGACACCAATGGCTCCGCTATCAACGCCCATGGCGGCTGTGTGCAGTATCTTGACGGAACCTACTATTGGTTTGGCGAGACCCGCGACGGCAGCAAATGCAATGGCGTGAGCTGTTATTCCTCCACCGACCTGTATAAATGGAAGAAACTGACCAATGCCATGACACCTACAGGCACGATGACAGATGCTTGTGTGGATGTGGCAAAAGGACGTACCTTTGAACGCCCGAAGGTGGTCTATAACGCCAAGACGGGCAAGTACGTGATGTGGTTGCATTGGGAGAACGGTTCCGACTACGGACAGGCAAAAGTAGCCGTGCTCACCGCCGACAAGATCACTGGACCATACACACTGACCGAGGATGGTGTCTTCCGTCCCAACGGCCATGACTCGCGCGACCAGACGCTCTTCCTCGATTCGGATGGCCGTGCCTATCACGTGAGCAGCACCAACACCAACTACCAGACCCATTTCATTCGTTTGTCAGAGGATTTCACCAAACCCACCGACGAGGAAAGCATCGAGGTGCTGGGCATGCGCTACGAGGCTGCCTCGATGTTCCATTATGGTGGTACCTACTGGTGCTTGTTCTCGGGTTGTGACGGATGGAATCCTAATCGTGGACGCTACATCTGGAACAACAACCCCTTGCAGGACTGGAGCTACGGGCGCGAGTTCTATGCCAACAACTCCTGGGGCGTGGACTTTTGTGTCGATGACGGTAATGTGAAGTGCTATACCTCGCAGCCAGCCTACGTCTTCCCCGTGCAGGGACGCGACCGTTGTTTCATTTATATGGGCGACCGCTGGAACTCCGGCAATGTGGGTTCTTCGAAGTATGTCTGGCTGCCGCTGAGCATCAGGTCTGGTTATCCGGCGGTGCGATGGTTCAGCACTTGGGACCTCTCTTTCTTCGACCATCTCTACGACAAGCGGCGAGTGGCAAAGATTGAAGACGGCATGGAAGGCTACCTGTTGGAGAAATACTCCGACCGTATCGTGAGCCGACCTTCCAACTCGTTCAAACTGCAAGACGACGATGCCAGCAACACCTGCTTCATCTTCCATGCCACGGACAATCCCTATGTCTTCCGCCTTGAACTGAAAGACCAGCCAGGCAAGTTCTTGCAATCGGTCTATGGCAGTATGCGGTTGATGGACGCCAACGACAGCGAGGCACAGAAGTGGTGTTTCACTCTGGAGGAAGATGGCTACTACAAGATCACCAATGTGAACGATGGTATGGCTATCTCCATCTCCGGCAATTCCACTCAGGCAGGCACCTCTGTGGCTTTGCTCGACCCCTCCGACACCCAGCACCAGAGTCTGGCTGTCTATTTCGACAGTACGGTTCATCCTGAATACGAGGAGGCCGACATGTATGCTGCCGACTATCGCACCAAGAACCTCGCCTTGATGGAGGAGCAGACCACCTACACGGCCATCCAGCCCATCGCAGCCGTTTCCCGTGAGTCGGTTTCCGATGTCTATTATTCCGTCAACGGCATTGCGCTCAGCGCCGCCCCCACCGCTCCTGGTGTGTATATCGTCCGCCATAAGGACCAGAATGGCAATGTGTGGACAGAGAAGGTGGTGAGGAAGTGACGCAGCCTGTAGTTACACGACTTATCACTTCCGTTTTTTTCTATTCATGCAAGTTGTTCCAGCCATGTGCCAACCCATATAGTTGCCACATGGTTGGATTTTTTTTAGCCGTATGCTTTGTTTTCTAAATGGTTTTTTGATACTTTTGCACTCGACAAAAGTGAGAACGGATGTTCTCTTCTGTCCTTATACTATAACGAACTGATAAAAACTGGTTAGCAGTGAAGAACGTGGTGAGTAAACAGTGGCTGTGGCTGATGGTTCTGATGGCCGTTTTGTCCTCTTGTTCTCAAGGAGGCAGACGGTATAAAATCGGTGTGTCGCAGTGTTCGGAGGACATCTGGCGCGACAAGCAGAATGCAGAGATGCGCATGGCTGCCTACCTCCACAATAATGTGGAGTTGCGATTTGCCGCCGCTTACGACAGCGATGCCCGACAAGTGCAGCAGATCGACAGTCTGGTGGCAACTGGCATCGACCTGCTCATTGTGGCTCCCAATCAAATCGCTACCATCTCACCAGCCATCGACCGGGCCTATGAAAAAGGGCTGCCCGTCATCGTCTTCGAGCGCAAGACCAGTTCTCAGAAATATACCGCCTTCATGAGTGCCGACAACTATGAGATGGGCCGTGTCATGGGCGAACATATCGCACGTCGATTGCAAGGACGGGGACGGGTGATGGAAGTGATGGGATTGAAAGGATCCTCTCCTGCCATCGAACGCCATAAGGGATTTATGGATGCCCTGGCCCTCTACCCCGATATCGATGTTGTGGCGACACTTCAAGGCGACTGGACGGAGCAGAGCGCCATTAAGGCCATCCAAGAGTACTCGGGCAACGTGGAGAATATCGATTTCGTCTTCGGACAGAACGACAGAATGGCCATAGGAGCCCGCAAGGCACTGACTGCCATCAATCCTTCCTCCAGCACTTGCTATTGTGGTATTGATGGTCTGCCTGGAGAGGATGGCGGCATTCAGTTGGTTTGCGACTCTATCCTCGATGCCACTTATATCTATCCCACCCATGGCGACCAGCTGCTGCAGATGGCGGTGGATATCCTCGATGGTAAGCCCTTTGAGAAAGAGGTGCGGCTGATGTCGGCGCTGGTGACTCAGGAGAATGCCAAAGTGCTGTTGATGCAGAATGAGGAAATAGTCAGACAAACGGAGTATCTGGACCAACTACACACCCTCGCCGATAATTATCTGCACCAACTCGACACACAACGGTTGGTCAACCTCTTGGCCATTGCTCTTGTCGTGTTGTTGGGGGTGGTGGCACTCATGCTCTATCGCTATCATCGTCAGAAGATCAAGCTACATGAGGAACGTACGAAGATGGAGCGCGAGCAACTCGACTTTTATACCCAGGCAGCCCATGAACTGCGTACACCGCTGACATTGATTTCTGGTCCCTTGGACCAACTTGCGCAAGCTGACGACATTCAGCATTTGCCCAAGGAGTCTGCTGATTTGCTTGCTATCGTTCGGCGCAACACTGCCAACCTATCGCAGTTGGTCAACAAGATTCTTGACGTGCAGACCGGACATTCCACTGATGGACTCACTTCTCATCAAATCGACGAGATGGTGGTGTCGAAGGCTAAGGAAGAGGACTCCGACCCCATGGCAACGCAGGGTGAACTGACGGCAGATGCCGATGCGCCCACTTTGCTTGTCGTTGACGACAATGCTGATATACGCACCTATCTCAAGACCATTTTGAGCAAGCGATACAAGTTGCTGGAGGCTGCCGACGGACAGGAAGGGCTGCGCTTGGCGAAAGAGCAAGTGCCTGACTTGATTGTCAGCGATGTGATGATGCCCGTGATGAATGGATTGGAGTTCTGTCAGCAAATCAAGCGCGATTTCATCACCAGTCATATACCGGTGATACTTCTTACAGCCCGTGCGCTCAGCAAGCATCAGATAGAGGGCTATGAAAGTGGAGCCGATGCCTATATCACCAAGCCCTTCTTGCCCGAATTGCTGATGGCGCGTATCAGCAACCTGCTTAAGAGTCGTCATCAACTTCATGACCTATGGACAGGTGGTTCAAAGGATCAGAAGAAGGAGGAGGTCACTCAACCTATGAAGGAAGATGCTTTCATCCTTCGTTTCAAGGCTGTGATGGAAGAGAAAATGGATGATAGCAACCTCAGTGTGGAAGACCTCGGAACTGCATTGCATTTGAGCCGTGTGCAGCTCTACCGCAAAGTGAAGGCCATCACTGGATGCTCACCTGTTGATTTGCTGAGGAAAGCAAGACTCGCCGAAGCATTAAGACTACTTGCTGAAACCAATCTGTCGGTCAGTGAAATCGCTTATAAGGTCGGATTCACTTCTCCAAGTTATTTCACCAAATGTTTCAAAGACGAATACGGAAAAGTGCCTGGTGAAGCAAGGATGACATAATTTTTTCGTCATCCCCTCCGTTTTTTCATGAAAATTGATTATTTTTGCATGTGTCTTTATGAAAGACACAACATTGCGGGATAAATTGAAGGTTACTGACTCTTCTCGAACCAAACTGCGACCTTGGGAAAAAGAATAGAGAGTACAGAAATCCAACTTTCTATATATAAGATTGGTGTGGACTGTCGTTTCATCTATTCTTTGGTTGTCGCAGACCAGGTTCGAAGATGATAACGATTCGTCCACACCTTTTTTGTGTTTACAATGCAAAATTAGGGCAATCACGACGTTTCGTTTGACAATAATCGTTCATTTCATCCCAAAAATGTTTCATCGCAACAAATTTGCGAGCCGATGAACGAAATCTGACAGCAGAAGACGGTGCGCAGCGTTAACTTTGAATCAAAAAATTGATAAACACTAGTACTAACTTAAAAACCAACAAGCAAATGAAACATCTAGAACGATTGCTTCTAAGCTCAATGCTTTTCCTCGCCTCTACATTATTGTATGCGCAGACGGAAATCACGGGCACTGTGGTCGATGAATTCGGCGAGCCGGTCATGATGGCTACGGTGCTTCAGAAAGGTACGGGCAATGGAACCACAACGGACTTGGAGGGTAACTTCACACTCAATGTGGAGGAAGGAACCATCCTCGTCTTCTCTTTTGTAGGTTACTCCTCCAAGGAGGTGCCTGCCGCCAAGAATATGCGAGTGGTGCTTTCTGAAGACAGCCAGCTCATGGAAGAAGTGGTGGTGACAGGTTATACCACCCAACGAAAGGCCGACCTCACTGGAGCTGTCTCCGTGGTCAATGTCAACGAACTGGCCAAGCAGAACGAGAACAACCCCATCAAGGCCATGCAGGGACGAGTGCCGGGCATGAACATCTCGGCTGACGGTAACCCATCGGGTGCTGCCACAGTGCGCATCCGTGGTATTGGTACCCTCAATAACAACGACCCCCTATACATCATTGACGGGGTGCCAACAAAAGCTGGTATGCATGAACTCAACGGAAACGACATCGAGAGCATTCAGGTGCTGAAAGATGCCGCCTCTGCTTCTATTTATGGATCGAGAGCTGCCAACGGTGTGATCATCATCACCACTAAGAAAGGCAAAGAAGGCAAGGTGAAAATCGACTTTGACGGCAGCGTGGCTCTCCAGACCTATGCGCATAAGATGAAAGTGCTCAATGCCAAGGAGTTTGGAGAGGTGATGTGGCAAGGCTATGTCAACGACGGACTCAACCCCAACAGCAATGGCTTGGGCTATCACTATGACTGGAGTTACGATCCACAAGGTCATCCCGTATTGAATGGCATCACCATGAGCAAATATCTCGATGCTGCCGGAACAACACCCGCAGCAGATACCGACTGGTTCGACGAGACCACACGGCAGGGCCTTATCCAGCAGTACAATGTCTCGCTGAGCAACGGCTCTGAGCGTGGGTCGTCTTTCTTCTCGCTGGGCTACTACAACAACAAAGGCATTATCAAGCACAGTGATTTCAACCGCTATTCAGCGCGCATGAACTCAGAGTATAAGCTGCTGAAGATTGGCGACAAGAACATCATCACGGTAGGTGAGCACTTCACACTCAACCGCACCAGTGAGGTGCAGGCACCTGGAGGCTTTCTTGAGAATGTGCTTCAGTTCAATCCATCACTCCCCGTCTATACGAGAAATGGCGACTATGCTGGACCTGTAGGGGGTTATCCCGACAGAGAGAATCCAGTGGCTCGACTCGAACGCAATGGCGACAACCGCTACACCTATTGGCGTACATTCGGTGATGTGTTTGTCAATATCAACCCCTTGAAGGACTTCAACATCAAATCGACTTTCGGTATCGATTACGCTCAGAAAGAACAGCGTATCTTCACCTATCCCATCACTGAAGGCACTGTGGCGAACTCCACCAATGCGTCGGAAGCCAAACAGGAGCACTGGACGAAGTGGATGTGGAATGCTATCGCTACCTACAACTTTGAGAAAGGACTGCATCGAGCTGATGCCATGGTGGGTGTGGAGCTCAACAGAGAAGACGACAGCTGGTTCAGTGGAAAGGCTTATGATTATGCTGTCTTGTCGCCCGATTACATGTGGCCCAATGCGGCTGTGGGCGAGGCTGAGGCTTACGGTTCTGGAGAGGGATACACATTGGTTTCCTACTTCGGTAAGGCCAACTACAACTACGCCGACCGCTATCTGCTCAGCTTGACTCTCCGCTACGACGGAAGCAGCCGTTTCGGACGAAACAACCGTTATGGTACCTTCCCATCCGTTTCTGCGGGTTGGCGTATCAACGAAGAGAAATTCATGAAGGATATCTCTTGGATCGACAACATCAAGCTGCGTGCCAGCTGGGGACAGACCGGTAACCAGGAAATATCCAATATCGCTCGATACACACTGTATGAAAGCAACTACGGCGAGGCCAATTTCGGTGGACAAAGCTACGGAACAAGTTATGACATTGCCGGAACGAATGGCGGACAGACCCTGCCCAGCGGATTCAAGCGCAACCAACTCGGCAACGACGACCTCAAATGGGAGACAACCACACAGACCAACCTTGGTCTCGACTTCGGATTCTTCCGCAACGCGCTCTATGGATCATTCGAATGGTACTTCAAGAAGACAAAGGACATTCTGGTCTATATGCCTGGAATCGGCGTGATGGGCGAGGGTAGCAGCCAGTGGATCAATGCTGGTGAGATGGAGAACAAAGGTATCGAGTTCAGTGTAGGATATCGTGGACATGTGGGTGATTTCTCCTACGATTTCACCGGTAATATAGGTACTTACCGCAACAAGGTGACCCGACTGCCTGAGACGATTGCCGCGAATGGCACATTCGGCGGCAATGGCGTGGAAAGTGTGGTTGGACATCCTATGGGGTCGCAAGTGGGATATGTCTATGACGGTATCTTCAAGAGCCAGGACGAAATCGACAACCATGCCGTGCAGAATGGAGCAGGACTGGGACGAATCAGATGGAAGGACCTCAACAACGACGGTGTCATCAACGAGAAGGACCAGAAGTGGATCTATTCGCCGGTGCCTGACTTCACATGGGGATTGAACATCTACCTGCAGTACAAGAACTTCGACCTGACCATGTTCTGGCAGGGGGTTCAGGGAGTGGATGTCATCAGCGACCTGAAGAAGGAAACCGACCTTTGGAGCGGTCTCAACATCTCCAACCTCAACAAGGGACGTAGGCTGCTCGATGCTTGGAACCCCAACAATATGGGTTCGGACATTCCTGCCATCAGCACCATGGACAACAACAACGAGAAGCGTGTCAGCAGCTATTTCGTGGAAAATGGCTCGTTTGCAAAGCTCAGAACCATTCAAGTGGGCTATAATTTCCCGCAGACAATATGTGAGAAACTCTATATGGAACGCCTCCGTTTGTACCTTTCCGCACAGAACTTGCTGACCATCAAGAGCAAGAAATTCACTGGTGTGGATCCTGAGAATGCCAACTTCGGCTATCCAATTCCTCTTAACGTCACTTTTGGAGTAAATGTAACATTCTAACCCCCTAAATAGAATTATATGAAAACTAAGATAATCAATATCATCTGCTCTGCTCTTGTTGTCGGTGGATTGACTTCTTGTTCTGATTTCCTGGACGAGCATATACCACAAGGCACGCTGAGCGATGAACAGGTCAAGGACCCAGAGAACGCAGAGGCTATGGTGGTATCAGCCTATGCCATCTTCACCACGGCTGAAGACATCAATTCTTCTTTCTCCATGTGGAATTTCGATGTGAGAAGCGACGATGCCTACAAGGGAGGAAGCGGAACCAGCGACGGAGATGTATTCCATCAACTGGAAGTGCAGCAAGGTGTGCTGACCACCAACTGGAACATCAACGACATGTGGGTGCGTCTCTACAACAGTCTTTCGCGTGTCAACAGTGCCATTGCGCTGCTGAACGAAACGAGCGACAGTTATCAAATGAAGACTCAGCGACTGGCTGAGATGAAATTCCTCAGAGCCTACGGACATTTCCTACTCAAGAGGCTCTATAAGAACATTCCTTTCGTCAACAACGAGAATCTCACCTACGAGGAATACAACCAACTCTCCAACACTGCCTACACCAATGATGAGGGCTGGCAGCAGATCATCAACGACTTGATGGAGGCTTACAACACCCTGCCACAAACACAAGAGGACAAAGGACGGCCCACTAAGGCTGCTGCCGCTGCCTTCCTGGCTAAGGTGTATCTCTATAAGGCATACCGTCAGGACGACCCCAAGAGCAACCAAGTGACCAGCATCAACCAGGAGGACTTGGAGAAAGTGATTGAATATACCAATCCCGCACTCTACACCAACTATGGCCTGGAAGACGACTTCCACAACAACTTCCGACCAGAGGAACAGTATGAGAATGGCAAGGAGAGCATCTGGGCTATCCAGTACTCACGCAACGATGGATCCACGTATGGCAACCTGAACTGGAGTTATGGTCTCATTCCGCCCAATATCCCAGGTGCCACGGATGGTGGCTGCGACTTCTACAAACCATCGCAGAACCTGGTGAACGCCTATCGCACTGGAGATGACGGACTGCCATTGATCGACAAATTCAACCAGAAGGATTACGACAAGGCCAATGACAATGCCGACCCCAGACTGTTCCTCACAGTCGGCATACCTGGTCTTCCCTACATGTTCAACCGCAACTATATGATGGAGGAAACCAGTATCTGGAGCCGTTCCAATGGACTGTATGGCTACAATGTGAGCCTGAAGCAGAACGTGGACCCCGCACTCATCGACCAGTACTTGATCAAGGGTTCCTATTGGGCCAGTTCGATGAACAGAATCGTTTTCCGCTATGCTGAAGTGCTGCTCAACAGAGCCGAGGCGTACGCACAATTAGGCAATACTGAACAGGCCATCGCTTTGGTCAACCAGATAAGAACACGTGCGGCCCAGAGCACTCAGATGATTGGAAACTACACCAATACTTACGGTGTGAAGATGTATGTCACCAACTACAAGGGCAGTTACAACAAAGACCAAGCTGTCAAGATTGTCAAGATGGAGCGACGTCTGGAAATGGGCATGGAGTGCGAGCGTTTCTTCGACCTCGTGCGCTGGGGAGATGCCGCCGATGTGCTGAATAAATACTATGCCGAGGAGATTCCTCATTGTGCCATCTATAGTGAGGCGCACTTCACTGCCAATAAGGATGAGTACCTGCCTATCCCCTTCAGCCAAATCTCGGCTTCTAACGGCCACTATACCCAGAATATCGGCAATTGGTAAAAAACAATCAATAAGAAGATAAAAACGAAGATAATATGAAAACAAATTGGACGTTGAATATATTAGGGGCCATCTGCATCGTATGCGGACTGGCTGCCTGCAGCGACGACCATGTCAGCGATCTGCAACTCGGCGGAGACTGCATGGTGGAGTCCATCAAACTCGACAATTACGAGGGGACAATCGACCTTGCATCCCGCACTATCGTCGTACGTCTGCCCGAAGTGTATGAGACATCTGCCATGAAGGTGACTGCACTCAACATCTCTCAGGGCGCTTCATGCAATATCCAACAAGGAGAAACTCTCAATATGGACGCTGCCAAGGTGCTGCATGTGACCAATGGGGATGTCTATATGGACTGGACGCTCAGCGTGCTGCACGACCAGGCGAGGATCACTCAGTTCGTCATCAACGATATCTATACTGGAAGTATCGACCAGCAAGCCAAGACCATCACCGTCTATGTGCCTGCATCTGTGGGACTGACCAACCTGGTGCCTACAATCACCTATAGCGCCAATGCCACCATTACCCCGGCTACGGGAGTGGCACAGGACTTCACGGAACCAGTGAAATATAAGGTGACCAACAACTCTGCAGAAGCCACTTATACAGTGACAGTGATAGCCATCGAGAAACCCAAGGCACTCTTCATGGGGTCTGCTGCTACCATGAACGACCTCGATCCTGAGGCCAAGGCTGCATGCCAGTGGATGCTGGGCAACATCGAGGGATCGCTCTATGCCTCGTTCGCCGACCTCAGGGCAGGTACGCTCGACCTTTCAGAGTGCAAGGTGATCTGGTGGCACTGGCATGTGGATGGCGGTGTGGATGGACACGATGTCTTTGTGGCTAAGGCTACAGACGCTCTCGACACCAAGAATGAACTGCGCGCTTTCTATGAGAACGGAGGTTCCATGTTCCTGACCCGTTACGCCACCAACCTGCCTTCATTCATCGGGGTGACAGGGGATGACGAGTGGACAACGCCTAACAACTGCTGGGGACAGAACGAGGATGCCGCTGAACTTGTTGGCGGTCCTTGGACCTTCCGCATCTTCGACGGGCAGAACGACCATCCATTGTGGCAGAACCTGATTCCAGGCGACAATCCTCAGGAAGTGTATTGCACGGATGCCGGATACCATATCACCAATTCCACAGCACAGTACCATATTGGCACCGATTGGGGCGGTTATGACGACCATGCAGCGTGGGAAACCCGCACAGGTGGAAAGATCCTTGGCGTAGGTGGCGACGGAGCTGTCGTGGCGTGGGAATATCCAGCACATGATGGCAAGGGTGGCATCATCTGCATCGGATCTGGCTGCTACGACTGGTATTCCTATACCTATGAGAGTGGATATGTGGAGAACTACCACCGCAACATCGCGATTATGACTCAAAATGCGTTTAACCACTTAATGAAGTAAAAAAACTTATGAAAACATCAATGATAAATGCAGTCACACTCATGTTGTCTGCTTGCGCGATGACAGCGTGCAGTGACGATGATTTCGGTCCCGACCCATCCAAGGACTGGGATGGTACAACAGCATTCTTTGAATCGGCCGACGAGGCGGGATTCCTGACATACTACAACCCTGCCATCGGACGATGTGGAGACCCCATGCCTTTCTACGATCAGAAAGCCGGTGAATTCAAGGTGCTCTACCTGCAGGAGTATGAGAACAACCCCACCTACACCTTCCATCCTTTCTGGGCTGTATCTACCAAGGACGGAGCCAGTTACGAGGCACTGGGAGAGGTGCTGCCTACAGGAACGTCGCAGTACGAGGCGGATGCAGCGCTCGGAACCGGTTGCTGTGTCTATAACGAGAAGGAGGGCTTGTACTATATCTACTATACAGGACATACTTCCAAGGAGGTGGTCATGAGAGCCACATCGCCTGATTTCAAGACCTGGACCAAAGATAAGAACTGGATGCTGAAAGGAAATGACTACGGCTATTCTGAAATCGATTTCCGCGACCCGCAAATCTTCGTCGCTGAGGATGGACTCTACCACATGGTCATCTCTTCCAATCTCAAGTTCGCTGAATTCACCTCCAGCGACTTGAAAAACTGGAGCCATCTGGGACAGTTCCCTATGATCTGGGACCGTATGCTTGAATGTCCCGATATCTTCAAGATGGGCGACTATTGGTATCTCGTCTATAGTGAGGGTTACCGCGCTTCCTGGAGCCGAAAGGTGAAATACATGATGTCCACCACTTATGAGGGACTGAAGGCTTGCTTCAACGACCCAGGAGCCAACTGGCCTAAAGATGGACACGAAGGAGTGCTCGACAGCCGCGCCTTCTATGCGGGCAAGACTGCTTCCAACGGTACCGACCGCTATATCTGGGGATGGTGTCCCTACCGCACGGGTGCCACCATCCACGAGAAGAATGTAGCCGTTGGGGCTGGAGGAGAGCCCAACTGGTCGGGAGCGCTGGTTTGCCACAAAGTCATCCAGCATGCCGATGGCACACTCACACTGGGCGAAGTGCCTGCTATGGCTGCCAAGTTCTCCAAGGCTCAGGACGTCAAAGTGATGGAGTCGCAGGGATACAGCAACGGAACATTGACGGGAGATGGTGCCTACGTCCTATACAACCGCCTGGGCAACCACAACCACATCTCCATGACGGTCAAGACCTCCAACAACTGGGATAAATTCGGCATATCGCTGGTGCGTGGCTCTGACTCGGAGAAATACTACACGATGGTGGTCAATCCTGAAGGTGAGGACACCCGCAAGGTGAATTTCGAACAGGAAGGTTCTGCAGGAGCAGGATTCATTGAGGGAATCGACGGCTACAATTTCCAACGTCCCACCGACAACACCTACAAGATTGATATCTATACCGACAATTCGGTCATGGTGATGTATATCAATGATGTCTGCGCCTACACCAACCGTATCTATGGCATCCAGAAGAATTGCTGGAGCGTGAATAATTACGGTGGTTCCATTACAGTGAGCGACGTCAAGGTATCTCAATACTAATCTCATAAAGGGGGGCTATAAATTGCCTGTCAGTAAATATAGCCCCCCTTTACTTTACTTTTTCCTGAATACTAATTGATTGAATAGCAACTATGTTTAGAATATCAAGTTTTATGCTGGTCATTGCACTTTCTGCGCTGCCGATGTCGGATTGCAAGGCGCAGAAGACTACACCCCAGGCATGCGAGCAAACGATTATCACGCCGACCACAGGACGCTATCTTTGGCTGCCCATACAAGAGTCTGCACCTGAGGGTAAGGTGTTGGTGATTGCTGGCGCCAAGGTGCTGACGGAGCAGAATGTGCGTATGGCCCGCGAATCAGTCGATTATTTCGTGCCGCTCGATTTGAAGCCTTACCAAGGAAAAGGGGTGTTCAAGGTGTGTGTGCAGAATGTGCCAGCAGCAAGCATCTGCTTCTCGAAGGTGGTGCAGAACGACAATGTTGACTACGCCCTGAAAGAGGAGAAGTTCCGTCCTGCCTACCACCATGCACCCAAGCGAGGCTGGATGAACGACCCCAACGGTATGTTCTACAAGGATGGCACATGGCACTTGTTCTACCAGTACAATCCTTATGGATCGATGTGGGGAAACATGCACTGGGGACATGCCACATCCACCGACCTTGTCCATTGGCAGCAGAATGAGGTGGCGTTGGAGCCTGACGCATGGGGAACAATGTTCAGTGGATCGGGTGTGGTGGACCATCAGGGTGATGCTGGATTCGGAAAAGGGGCCATCATCGCTATGTACACTGCCAGCAGGCCTACACCTTTTGGCGGCGATGTGCAGGCACAATGCCTGGCTTTCTCAACCGACGGTGGACAATCCTTTGCCAAGTATGAGGGTAACCCTGTGCTGACGGCTGAGGAGAAGGATTTCCGCGACCCCAAGGCTTTCTGGAATCCTGAGATACAGAAATGGAACCTCGTGCTCGCCGTTGGTCAGGAGATGCGTTTCTACTCGTCCTCAAACCTCAAGGACTGGACCTACGAGAGCAGTTTCGGCAGCGGCTACGGTTGTCACGACGGGGTGTGGGAGTGTCCCGACCTGATGAAACTGCAGGTGCGTGGCACCGACAAGCAGAAGTGGATGCTCATCTGCAACATCAATCCTGGAGGACCTTTCGGTGGCTCTGCAACTCAGTACTTCATCGGCGAGTTCGACGGACACCGCTTCACTTGCGAACACCAGGACACCCGCTGGATGGACTACGGCAAGGACCACTATGCTACCGTCACCTTCGACAATGCACCCGACGGACGCCACATCGCACTGGCATGGATGAGCAACTGGCAGTACGCCAACCAAGTGCCTACCATGCAGTTCCGTTCGGCCAACAGCGTGCCGCGCGACCTCGACCTCTTCGATTATGAAGGACAGACCTACTGTGGAGTGACACCATCAAAGGAGATGGCATCTGCCAGGGTAAAAGGCAACGGCAAACTCAGCGAGGCATGCGAGGTGGTCATCGACCTCAAGGGCACTGCCACCATCACCCTGTCGAACACCAAGGGCGAGCAGGTGGTGATGAACTATGATGCCAAGAAAAAGCAATTCTCCATGGACCGCACCAAGAGCGGCCTGACGGATTTCAGCGACGCTTTCCCCGTAGTCACCACCGCACCGGTTTATGGCAAGATGAAGCAACTCAGGCTCTTCATCGACCACTGCAGCATCGAGGCCATTGATGCTGAAGGCCGTATGGCGATGACCAACCTCGTGTTCCCTAACGAACCTTACTCCAGCATCAAGGTGCAGGGCGGCAAGGCTACTATCTACAACATCAAATAAAAGATTCATCGAAAAAACGAATCTTCGATTAAACGATTCTTCGATTAAACGATTAAACGATTCTTCGATTAAACGTTTTTACGATTAAACGATTCTTCGATTAAAACGATTAACCGTTTTAACGAGATAACGCAAAAAAACCTCACAACAATAAAATGAACAAGACCAGTAAATTTGTGATCCTGCCATTGATGCTCTGCTTCTTCTGCATGGGTTTTGTAGATTTGGTGGGTATCGCGTCCAACTATGTGAAGGAAGATCTGAACCTGACTGACTCCGTCGCCAATGTGTTCCCTTCGCTCGTGTTCTTCTGGTTCCTCATCTTCAGTGTGCCCACTGGCATGCTGATGAATAAGATCGGCAAGAAGAAGACAGTGTTGCTCTCCCTCCTCGTGACTGTGGTGTCGCTCCTGCTGCCTATCTTTGGCAATAGTTTCGCCATCATGCTCATCTCCTTCTCTTTATTGGGCATAGGCAATGCGCTGATGCAGACCTCGCTCAATCCATTGATGGCATTGGTGACGGGGGGCAAGAACCTCGCTTCCACGCTCACTTTCGGACAGTTCATCAAAGCCATCGCGTCGTTTATGGCTCCTTATCTGGCCATGTGGGGAGCCACCCAGGTCATTCCCTCTTTCGGACTCGACTGGCGTGTGCTCTTCGCCATATACCTCGTCGTAGGTGGCTTATCTACCTTGTTGCTCTGGAGCACAGGCATTGAGGAAACCATTACTGAGGGCAAGACATCATCCTTTGCTGATTGCTTCCGTTTGCTCGGCACACCCATCGTGTTGCTTTCATTCTTCGGCATCATGTGCCATGTGGGTATTGATGTGGGCACCAACACCACGGCACCCAAGATCCTGATGGAACGACTGGGCATGAGCCTCAACGAGGCTGCTTTCGCCACTTCGCTCTATTTCATCTTCCGTACGGTGGGATGTCTCACGGGGTCGTACTTCCTCCGTGTGCTCAAGACCCGCACTTTCTTCATCATCAGCATTGTGATGATGGCGCTGAGTATGGCACTGCTCTTTTTCGCCGACAGCAAATGGCTGCTCTATGCAGGCATCGCCTTGGTGGGCTACGGCAACTCCAATGTCTTCTCCATGTGCTTCGCTCAGGCGCTGACTGCCATGCCCGAGAAACAGAACGAAGTGAGTGGACTGATGATCATGGGACTCTTCGGTGGCACCATATTCCCGCTGATCATGGGCTTTGCCAGTGATGCCATGGGACAGGCTGGAGCAGTGGCTGTCATGGCGATTGGAGTCCTCTATCTATTCACGTATATCAAGCAAATCACCAACTAATGAATGTATTTGTAGCAATCGGAGTCATCAGAGCACTCCGGTTGCTCCCAGAATTCAATTATCCCGAAAATCTCTAACCAATATATTTAATGATTATGGAAAATCAGAAACGATATGTAGTAGGACTTGGTGAAGTCCTATGGGACATGCTTCCCGAAGGCAAGAAACTGGGTGGCGCACCTGCCAATTTCGCTTATCACGCAGGTCAGTTCCTGGGCAACGACAACACCATCGCCATCAGTGCACTTGGCGAGGATTCCTTGGCCGACGAAACACTTGAGGCACTGCGCGAGCATGGACTCAACGACTTGCTGCCCCGAGTGCCTTACCCTACTGGAACGGTGCAGGTGACACTCGACGAACAAGGCATTCCATCGTACGACATCAAGGAAAACGTGGCGTGGGACAATATCCCTTTCGACGCTGACATTCAGGAGATAGCACGCAACTGTCGGGCGGTGTGCTTCGGATCCCTGGCTCAGCGCAATGTGGTGAGCCGTGAGACCATCCACCGCTTTCTCGACGCCACTCCCGACGACTGCCTGAAGATCTTCGACATCAACCTACGTCAGCAGTTCTATACCAAGGAAATCATCAAGGAATCGATACAGCGATGCAACATCTTGAAAATCAACGATGAAGAATTGGTGCTTATTGGCCGCATGTTCGGCTATCCAGGTCTCGACATCGAGAACAAGTGCTGGCTCATACTCGGCAAGTACAACCTCGACATGTTGGTGCTCACCTGTGGCACCAATGGATCGTATGTGTTCACACCTGGGCAGATGTCGTTCCAGCCTACACCCAAAGTGGAGGTAGCCGACACTGTCGGTGCTGGCGACTCGTTCACGGGTTCTTTCTGCGCTGCCATCCTCAGTGG
>CAMOWU010000006.1 GCA_946628545.1 uncultured Bacteroides sp.
TTATTTTAATGGTTAATAAATCGTTTAATCGGATAATCGAGAAATCGTTTAATCGGATAATCGAGAAATCGTTTAATCGAAGAATCGTTTAATCGAGAAATCGAGAAATCGAGTAATCGAGTAATCGAGTAATCGAGAAATCGTTTAATCGAAAGGTTTCCTTTTTAACAATAACGATGAGGGACATTAATTATTATCTATATTCTTTTCCATGAATCAAAAACGACACGAAATGATGCAAAACACATACGAGCAATGGCATTTTATGCGTAACTTTGCCTAAAATCTCAACTAACCAAGCACAAGAAGATGAAGAAGACTCAACTCATGGTGGTCATCGCACTGATCATGACCCTCGGCATGACCACATCACAAGCCCAGCCAGGACGCCCCGCACCGGCATCAACCGTGGTGAATTCCGACAACACGGTGACTTTCAACTACCAGAACAAAAATGCCAAAAAGGTTCAAGTGGATGTGCAGTTCGCAGGCCGCCACGACATGGTGAAGGGCGAAAACGACGTGTGGACCGTCACACTCGGCCCCACCACACCCGATATCTACCCCTACTGCTTCATCGTCGATGGCCATCAGGTCATGGACCCGCAGTGCGCAGAATGGTTTCCCAACGAAGGCTTCAAGAACAGCCTGCTCGACATGCGTGGTGACGGCAACCTCATCCACGCGCTCAAGAACGTGCCACACGGCAAGGTCGATTACGTCAACTACTGGTCCGACGCCATGGGCATGTACGGCAACGCCATCGTCTATACCCCACCCTTCTACGACAAGAACCCCAAGAAACGCTATCCGGTGATGTACCTCATCAGTGGCACGACCGACACCGAGGAAGTCTATTTCAAGGTGGGCAAGATGAACCTCATCCTCGACAACCTCCTGGCAGAAGGTGCCGCCAAGGAGATGATCATCGTGCTGCCCTACGGCAATCCGTCACGTCTGATGGGCCAGGGCGACGGCAGCCCCGTGCAGTTCGACCTCTTCGGTAAAGATTTTCTCGACAACCTCATGCCCTTCGTGGAGTCGCACTACCGCACCATCAATGACGCCGCACACCGCGCCATAGGCGGTTTCTCGCGCGGAGGCAACCAAGCACTGAGCATCGGACTCAACAACCTCGACAAGTTCTCCCACCTCTGTTCCTATAGTTCCTTCACCATGCTGCGGCCAGGACAACTCGACGACGCTGCATCGCTCAACAAGAAGATACGCCTCTTCTGGCTGGGTGTGGGCACCGACGACTTCCTCTACGGCAACGCGCGTTCCTTCATGGAGGAACTCGACAACCACGGCATCCGCAACATCAAGGTGCTGACCAACGACAAACACGGCCACACATGGATGAACGCGCGCTACTTCCTCGACAAGTCGCTGCGCTTGCTCTTCCAGGACGACCCATATAAAGGTGTGGAGAGCGCGGATTTGAAGAATGCCCCCAAACCCAACGAGGGACAGCAGTTCACACCTGGCGTCATGGCGCGCATGTTCCCCAAGCCCATCGTCTCGCCAGAGTACAACGCCGACGGTTCGGTCACCTTCCGTTTCCGCGCTCCTGAGGCCGAAAAGGTGGAGTTGGAGTGCCAGATGCTGAGCGGCAACCGTCCCATGGAGAAAGATGCCGACGGAGTGTGGAGCATCACCGTCACCCCCTCCGAACCAGATATCTACCCCTACAGTTTCATTGTAGATGGCACTCAGATGAACGACCCCTCCAACCCCTACCTCTTCCCCAACGAACACTTCAAAGGCAATCTCTGCGACGTTAGGGGCAAAGTACCTTCGGTGCAGGACATCCAACGGGTTCCACAAGGAAAGGTGTCGTACTGCTTCTACCACTCCAACAACTTCGACATCGAACGCCCCATGTGTATCTACACACCAGCCGACTACGACCCGGCAGGCAAGGAACAGCTGCCTGTGCTTTACCTCATCCACGGCATGACCGACACCTACGAGACATGGTTCAAGGTGGGCAACATGAACCATATCCTCGACAACCTCATCGCACAGGGACAGGCCAAACGCATGATTGTGGTGATGCCCTACGCCAACCCCTACCCCGAACTGATCCTTCAGGGCAAGGAGAAGGCCTACAACCCCATGGACACCAAGCGCATCGTAGATGAGATTGTCAAAGACGTCATCCCCTACGTGGAGCAGAACTACAACGTGCTGAAGGACGCCGACCACCGAGCCATAGCGGGCTTCTCCCTGGGCGGACGACAGACACTGGCCACAGGACTGGGCAATCCCGACCTCTTCCACTATGTGGCAGCCTACGCGCCAGCCATTTTCGGCAACGAGTATGAGATGAACTTCAGCAACGGCACCTACGCCCCCATCAGCGAACTGAAAAGCAAACTCAAGCTGATGTGGTTGGGCACGGGCCGCGACGACTTCCTCATCGAGGCATCCCGAGGCCTGGACAAGTACCTCAATGACCAGGGACTCAAACACACCTTCTACAACCCAGGCGGCGGCCACACGTGGATGAACTGCCGCGACTACCTGGAACTCACCGCCAAAGAACTCTTCAAGTAGATCATGAGTTTTTAATTCAGAATTAAAGAATTAAAGAATGATGATTTTGGAAACAACACGTGACAAAAGAATGATTCAGGAAAAAAAATAAGATCAAGACATGAGCAGAAAATCATTATCCCTGCTGGCAGCCCTCATGATTGCCGCCGGCACCCAAGCACAAGATACCCCCTACGAGACTCCGACCATGGGTTGGAGTTCGTGGAACACCTTCGGAGTGAACATCAGCGAGCAGATCATCAAGCAGCAGGCACGCGCCATGGTGGTGCAGGGCTTCGCCGATGTAGGCTACAAGTACCTCAACATCGACGACGGTTTCTTCGGAGGCCGCAACAAACAAACAGGTGAGTTGCTCATCCACCCCACCCGCTTCCCCAACGGACTGAAACCAGTGGCCGACTACATCCATGCGCAGGGACTGAAAGCCGGCATCTACAGCGACGCCGGAAGCAACACCTGTGGCAACTACTACAATGGCGACGTGCTGAGCGTGGATGTAGGACTCTACAACTACGACCAGCGCGACTGCGACTTCTACTTCCTCGAGTGCGGTTTCGACTTCATCAAGGTGGATTTCTGCGGTGGCGACGCCCCTCAGAACAGCTACCGTCTGTCGCTCGACGAGAAGCAGCGCTACACAGCCATCCACCAAGCCATGCTCAAGACGGGACGCAAAGACCTCAGACTCAACGTCTGCCGCTGGAACTATCCCGGCACCTGGGTACACGACGTGGCGACCTCCTGGCGCATGTCGCAAGACATCAACAGCAGCTGGGGATCCATCAAGGACATCATCGGCCAGAACCTCTACCTCTCGGCCTACTGCAGCGAGGGACACTACAACGACATGGACATGCTGGAGGTGGGACGCACCCTGTCGGTGGAGGAAGACAAGACGCACTTCGGGATGTGGTGCATCATGTCGAGCCCACTGCTCATCGGCTGCAACATGATGACCATCAAGCCTGTGGCCAAGGCCTTGCTCAAGAACGAGGAACTCATTGCGCTCAACCAAGACCCATTGGCGCTACAGGCTTACGTGGTGCAACACAAAGGGGAGACCTACGTACTGGTGAAGGACATCATCGAGGCGCACGGACTGATACGTGCCGTCGCGCTCTACAATCCTTCGGACTCGCAACAGCAGATGAGCATCGACTTCAAGGACCTCGAACTGGGTGGCGAGGTGAAGGTGCGCGACCTCTTCGAGCATAAGGACCTTGAACCCATGACGGGCAGTCTGTCGGCGACGGTACCTGCCCATGGCACACGCATCTACCGACTGGAGGCGGAGCAACGTTTCGACCGCACGCTCTATGAGGGGGAGTGCGCCTACCTGAGCCAATATCAGGAAATCAAGAACCACCAAGCGGAGGAAACGGCTATCTACGAGAGTAACAATGCTGCCAGCGGAGGCATGGTGGCTGGATGGCTGGGACGCAAGGCGACCAACGACCTGCAGTGGCGCAACGTCTATGTCAGCGAGAGTGGCGACTACACGATGAAGCTGACCTACGTGAGTGGCGAGAACCGTTCGCTGACGGTGCAGGTCAACGGCGAGGAGGTGACCACCCGCACCCTGAACTCGGGTTCGTGGTCCACCATGAAGAGTGTGGATGTCCCCATTTCCCTGAATGCCGGCAACAACGTGGTGCGTGTCTATACCTCCAAGGGCAACTGGATGCCGAGCATCGACTGCATGACGCTCACCAGAAAGGATGTTCCTGAGGCCATCGAGGGTGTGGAAGCCGACACATCCACCGACGCGCCTTACTACAATCTGCAGGGACAGCCCGTCACGCCCACGACCAACAGCATCTACATCAAGAACCGCCAGAAGGTCCTGATGAAATAACCTCCTTGATTGCTAATCCGTGAATACTGTAGGGACGCGACGTGTCGCGTCCGAATCATTAAAGATACGACACGTCGAATCATAGCGGACGCGACACGTCGCGTCCCTACAAACAACTATCGCCACATAAAAAATAATTAAAAATTTAACCTTATTTAACACCCTTGGTGGCATTTTTGTGCCCAATTGTCGTAATTTTGCAATAAGACAATTGGTCTTAAGACTGCCAACAGATGGACTACGCACCCATCTTGTTGACAATCAGTGTATTAAAGCATTAATAAGTAATTATTCGAGTGATGTGTTTCAGGTTAATAAAAGGGTTAGTGGCTTTTGTTATATAAAATAATGTATATACTAATACCATAAAATCCTCCAACGACTCGTTTCCATTACCGAACTAAATAAGAAGAAAAACTATTTTTAACTTTAATAATCATCTATTTATGGGAAAAAACTTTAAACTCTTATTGTCTTTCCTACTATGCCTGTTAGGCATGGCGGGAGTACGAGCGCAGAGTAACGTGGCTAAAGTGGGAACCACGGAATATGCCACAATACAAGAAGCCATAGATGCATGGGGGCCAGGAAAAACCCTCACCTTATTGGCCAACGTAACGACAAGCTCAACGGTTACAGTTGAAGTGAATGCTACAAAGTCCACAAGTAACTGGACTTTGGATCTTGGTGACTACACTTGGACTGCTAACGGTTGTAACGCTTTTCAACTCTACGCCGCAGGAGGTACCGTGATGAACCAAAACTATGGACTCAAGATTTATGCAAATCAGAGTGGCGGTATCACTGCGAATGGCAAGTATTGCATAGAATGCAAGTACGACAATTCCACTGCAGGCTATCGTCCCAGACTTGAGATTCATGGCGGAACGTACACCGGTAGTTATGTTATTTATTATAATTCTTTAATGTGGAACAGCAATAGCGTTTCAAATGGCCCTTCTACCCATATTTCTAAGGGCAATGATGGAACTGAGCCTGTTTTCAACGGCAATTTTGCAATGGCAAAATGCCCTATAACAATTTATGCTGGCTATTTTAATGGAACGACATTTAATACATATCCTGTCAGCTCTACAGCGAATACAAATCTGAATGGTGGGCATTTTAAGACTATCGCAGCCTTCCCTTCGGCAAGCAACAACAAGGGTATTCAATTTGGGAATTATAAAGTATTCGTAAAGTCGGATGCTAGTATTGACATCGTAAATGGTGCCCCGGCAACGTATGAAGCCAAAGCAACGAAAACTTTGCTTCTTTCAACCAATCAGGGAGTCAATTACTCGGATTATGTGTATTACGAAAAAGCAAATGATGCCATTCAGAAATACAGTTCTGGCACCATAGAAATAGTTCTAGCACCTAATGTCACTGCTACTCAAAGCAAGACCCTAAGCTCAAGCACCCTTACCATCGACGCCACCGCCGAAGGCTCCTCCTATACGGGTAATGTTGTCTTGTCAAGCAATAACGCCAAGCTGGTGATGAAATTCCCAGAAGGGAATGGACATTATGGCGTTTCCGTCAATAGCGGTACTCTCCATGTCGTGGAATCCATTGCCGATGGTATCGTTACCCGAACCTACAGCCGTATATCTACTATTTCCAATCCTGAGGCGAAGGTCGGCAACACAAGTTACAGCACCGTTTACGACGCTTTCTATGCCGTTGACGGCACAACGGACAATAAGACCATCGTTCTCCAGAAAGATGTCACCAATGCTGGTATCGTCACCAATGGTACAGCCACAGGCGGTGACGGCAAGACCGTTGCCACCTTTGACCTCAACGGTAAGAGCATCGGCATTGGCAGCGTAGCAGCTGGCAACAACGCAGACTACACGCTGACCATCATCGACAGCAGTCAGGATAAGACAGGCACCGTAACCAACAGCGACGCATCGCTCTTCATACTCGCCCTGACTGGCATCAACGACTATTCCGGAACTTACACCCTGAAGATTCAGGCCGGCACATGGCAGTTCGACCCGTCAAACGTAGTCATCAATGGCGTAACCCATAACCTCGTGGACGAAGGATATGTGGCAAGAGACAATGGCAACGGCACTTGGACGGTAGGGGAAGTGCCCCCTGTTGCAAAATACAACAACGTGAACTACCCTTCCCTCCAGGCCGCTATCGATGCAGCCGAGGCTGATGACCCAGCCGACATCGTGATAGACCTTCTGGACGACTGCACACTCGACATCACTGCTTGGGACGGGACTAAGAACCCACTTGCCATTGGAACAGTAAATACTAAGTCCATCACCATCAATGGTAATGACAAGAAGCTGACTTTCATCTACAAGAACAGCGACTGGAACAATGTAGCCACAATGAATGACGCGGCTACAAAGCTTATACTTAACAACATGGCTATCACCCACCAGCTTCATCCTAAGTCTCGAGGCACATGGAATGGCTATGACATCGGATTTAACTGCGCAGTGGAACTCAACAACGTCACTTCCGACAAGGCTCTTGCTTTCAAGAACGACGCCACTCTGAAGAATGTGACCATCACTGAGACACACGATTATTATGGTATATGGGTATCTGCACGCGGCCAGAATGTTAGCATTGACGGTCTGAATCTCACTTCAGGACGTGGTATCAAGATCGACGACGAGTATGTGGATAATCCCGCCAAGGTGACTTTGGACATCGCAAATGCGACATTCAATACCAACAAAAAATCGGCTATCCTCTTGAAGTCTGCCGGTGGAGTGGAAGTTACCGCAGGCGAAGGCATCAACATCTCGAATGCCGCTACAGACACCGAGAATCTGGTATGGGTTGACGAGGATAAAGCCGAAGAGTACTATAAATACACCACTACAGGCGCAACGATGGTTCCTGAGACCAAGGAAAGTGACTACGTGGCCAAGTTGATCGACACAGACAACACCATCTTGGGTTACTACAAGGCTTTGAACAAGGCTGTCACCACAGCCACTGAAGGTCAGACTGTAGCCATTCTGCAGGCTAACACCTACACTCTACCAGGTCTGCCCCTGAACATCACCGTGGAAGGTGCAGTGGATGGAGTGGTGTTCAACCACACGACTGCAGGCAATGTTGCAAGCATTCCTAATGGCGCCACCTTCAAGAACGTGACATTCAACTTCGGTAATGTCAACTACCATGGTTTCCAACATGCTGGCACCATCAACATGGAGGATTGTACGCTTAATGGCTTGTTTTTCTCCTACAGCGACATGAACTTCACAAACTGTGAGTTCAATCAGAGTAACTCCGACTACCACATGTGGGCTTACGCAGGCAACCTGACCTACACAGGCTGTACGTTTACCAACTCCAAAACAGGTAAGTTCCTCAATGTTTACAACGAGAATGGCACAACAAAGTACACTGTGACAGTCAACAACTGTAAATTTGTCAACGAGGCTTCAGCAGCAAACAAGGCTGCCCTCAATGTGAAAGCAACTTGCGGCTCTAAAGTTCTCGCTTACGATGTCATCATCAATGACTGCACAACAGAAGGCGCATTCCCAGAGACAAACTGGGGTGATGCACTTGTAGTTCTGAACAGCGTGGCTCAGGTGGACGACCGCACAGACAGTGGTGTTGACAACATCACTGTCACTCAGGACGGTGTCCTCATCTATCCTGTTTATGTAGCTCAGATTGGCGAACAGGGCTATCCTACACTGCAGTCGGCTGTGAATGCCGCACACGAGATGACAGGCGACGTGACTATTGAACTGCTCAAGGATATCGAAGGCTACTCCATCGTTCATCAGAAAGCTGGTCTGAACCTGACTATCGACGGTAAAGAGTTCACCCTCAATGGACAGATCATCATCGACGGCGACGGACGTGCCAACGGTACAGAAACACTGACCATCCAGAACTTCAAGTTCGAGGGTGATGGAACTAACTTCTGTTCTCGAACAAGTTCATTCGTTGAAATTCCAAGCACAAAGACTACTGGTACACCATATTACACCAATAAGTACAACTACGCTCACAACATTACCATTTCAGACTGCTCGTTCACAAGCACGACTGACGGACTCACCATGGCTGCCATCCGCGCCACTTCTGGTGCCGGTGCTTACAATGTTGTCGTTTCAGAATGTACTGGTACCAATTTGCACAGCCTGGCACAGTTGACTGGTACTACTGGTGGTAGTTTCACCAATAACACTGTTACATCCAGCGATAGTTTCTTGAATCTGGACGGTGGAGCTGGTGAATTCACAATTTCTGGTAACAACTTCACATCTATAGTAGAAGACGGTTATGGCATCCGTGAGAAAGGTAACTCCACGGATGTGATTACACTGACTGACAACACTTTCATAGTTGAGAACGGCAATGCTGTTGTGTTAGGTAAGAATGACACTCCTTCAGGTACCATCAACATTGTTAGCGGTATCTATGTTGGAGATATAGCGAATAAGGCTAAAGCAGAAGCCACTGGCAAGATTGTCATTTCCGGCGGTCACTTCAGCGCTCCTCTGGGTAACTCAACCTACGCTCAGTTCATCGCTGAGGGACTCTCTGGTGTGAACGGCATCTATGCCACTGAGACTCCTGATGCACCGAACGGTATCGGAGAGGCAGTAGCCAGTGTGACCGAAGGCACAGTAGTCACCAACTACGCCTCCCTTGAGTCTGCTATCGCAGCCGCCAACGACGGTGCTACTGTCACCCTGCTGACCAACTGCACTGGCAACGGTATCAAAGTTCCTCAAGGCAAGTTCACAACCGGCCTCACCGTTGACTTCGCTAACTTCACCTACACGGTGGACGGATCAACCGTAGGCTCGACAGGAACTGAAACTAACGGCTTCCAACTTCTGAAAGACAACAAGATCACCTTCAAGAACGGTACCATCACCTCCGAGAAGGCCAAGATACTCGTTCAGAACTACAGCGACCTCACACTCGAGGGCATGACCTTGACACTCAACAACGCAGGTTATAGCAGCGCCTATACGCTCTCTAACAACAATGGCAAAATTGTGATTGACGGCTCTACCATCAACGCCAATCCTGCAGGTGGCTTCGCATTCGACGTTTGCCGCTACAGCAGCTACCCATCTGTCAACGTGACTGTCAAGGGCGAAAGCGTCATCAACGGCGACATCGAAGTTTATGCTTCTGGCAGCGATGCTAAGGATGGCCTCGGATTGACATTGGAAGCTGGTACATTCAATGGTGCCATAGTTCTCGACGCAACCGCTAAGGCTATTCTCAATGCCACACCAGAAAAGGCTGTCATCACCAAGGACAACACACTCACCTCTGTGGCAGCTCCTGCCGACTTCAAGTGGGTTGACAACGGCGACGGAACCAGCACTCTCGCTCCATGCGAGTACGTAGCCCAAATCGGCGACGTGAAGTACGAGAGCCTCGCTGAAGCAGTGGCAGCCGTTCAGGACGGTGAGACCATTTTGATGATTGCTGATGTTCCCAACGCAGGTGGTATTTCAGTGCCAAGCGGAAAGAATTTCACAGTTGACTTTGATGGACACATCTACACACTGAATAAGCCAGGTGCCGGTTCAACAGGAACTGAAACCAGCGGATTCCAGTTGCTGATGAACTCCAACATCACATTCAAGAACGGTACGATCAATATCTCGGAGGATAACCTGACTCCAGCAGTTGCTCCTTCCAAGAACATCATGCGTATCATTCAGAACTACGCCAACTTGACACTCGACAACATGACCATCGACGGTACCAACCAGTATGGTGGAAAAGACTATGTTTTGAGTTTCAACAATGGCACAAGTGTGATTAAAGACTCTAAGGTCATCGCTGGTGATGATGTCATTGCCTTCGACGTTTGCCGCTACAGCAGCTACCCATCTGTCAACGTGACAGTCAAGGGCGAAAGCGTCATCAACGGCGACATCGAAGTTTATGCTTCTGGCAACGATCCAAAAGACGGTATGTACCTGACAGTAGAAGGTGGCACCATCAACGGTAAGTTGAGACTGACTGAAGAAGGCGCAACTGCTATCACAGAGACATCTGACAAGGCAGCTGTGAAGAAGAACAACGATGTTGACCTTGACGCTCCTGCCGACTTCAAGTGGTTGGACAACAACGATGGCACCAGCACTCTTGTTCCTTGCGAGTACATCTGCGCTATCGGCACAACCAAGTACGAGACTCTGGCAGACGCTGTGGCTGCAGCTGGCACAAATGCCGCTACAATCACTCTGCTCACAGAGGCTGCTACAGACGGTGTCATCAGTGGCAACGGTGTGGTTGTTCCTAAGGGCAGCAACATCACCTTCGACCTCAACGGTCTGACATACAATGTATCTGGTGAGACAGTTGGTTCTAGTACTACTGAGACCCAGGGCTTCCAGCTGCTGAAGGAATCCAACATCACCTTCAAGAACGGTACACTCAAGGCCACTGCAACTACAGCTCAGATGCTCATCCAGAACTACTGCAACCTGACCCTCACCGACGTTACTCTTGACGGTAGAGGACTCTCAGGATGGGCTTACGCACTCTCCAACAACTGCGGAACCATCAACCTGACTGGTTCAACCAGCATCATCGCTAAGGAAGGCGGACGCGCGTTCGACACTTGCAAGTTCGGTTCTTATGCTATCCCGACTGTCAACATCAACACCACCGGTACCATCTCTGGTCCAATTGAGGCTACAGGCGGTAAGCTGAACATCGAGAACGGTAAGTTCGACGTGACTTGGAGCACAGACAGCCACTACGCAGCCGGCGACATCCAGGTAACCGGCGGTATCTACACTGCAGAAGTTCCTGAAGAGTACTGCGCCGAAGGCTATGTATGCACCGACAACGAGGATGAAGCCACCAAGGCCACTTATCCTTACACAGTGATGGAGAACGAGCTGGCAGGTGTATTCGACCTCGTGGACTGGGAGCCTTATCCCTACACAGGCGAGACCAAGAAGACTCCAAGAATCTCCTACACACGTGATACTACCCACGATGGTAAGGTCATCGACAATCCTAACACATTCCGCAGCTGGTATGTACCTTTCGACTACACCATCAAGGCTGAAGACCTCGAGAGCGCTGAATTCTTCAAGATTCACCTGATCGCCGCATCAGCAGAAGAAGGTGGTGAAGTAACCGACAACACTCAAGTGTTCATCCACATCGAAAGATTGAACGCAGGAGATAAGATGAAGGGTAACAGACCTTACGTAGTGAGGTACAAGGAAGCAGGAACCTACAAGTACGAAGAGGAGAACACCACCATCTACAAGGCAGATGCAGAAAGCTCACGCCTCTACATGGCTACTTCTGAGTGGGACTACAACTTCTACGGCACTTACGACAGTTTCCAGGCAACCAAGCCACTTGAGTGGATGTCGCTCAGCAAGAGTACTGGTTCTATCATGATGAACGCAACAGCAGCCGCAAAACTCCAGCAGTACCGTTGGTATATCAGGGTAACAGCCAACACTATCAACGATGACTACTCGAACATCCGCTTCGGATTCGTAGTCGATGGTGAGCAAGGCGAGGCCACCAGCATCTTCGCTGTTGAAGGCGAGGCTCAAGGCAGCGACGAGATCAGCGGCATCTACTCTGTCAACGGCACGAAGTACGGCACCACCATGGACGACCTCCAGAAGGGTGTGAACATCGTACGCTACAAGAACGGCACCACCAAGAAGGTACTCGTGAAGTAGTCCATCAGACCTCACGTGGGTGATTACTCACCCACCCTCTATACAACGACTGCAAGCTTGAAAGCTTGCAGCCGTTTTGTAGGGACGCGACGTGTCGCGTCCGCTATGACTCACCCCCAATGTACTACGTTCGCTATGATTCAACCCCAATGCACTACGTTCGCTATGATTCAGCCCCAATGTTCTACGTCCGCTATGATTCGGACGCGACACGTCGCGTCCCTACTCCTATGTTTCGCCTTATGAAATACCGACAAAGAGCATTTTAGGATATGTTTTATTTTTACAAGTATATGTTTTATATTCTCAAATCAAAATAATAAAGAATGTTTACTTTTGCATCGCAGTTTTGTACAGTGAAAGTAAGATGAAAAAGCACACCATGCTCTACCACACTGTTATTACCACAAAAAAACCACTGATTGAGGAAAATAGATAATAAAATAATATATTAAAATTCATTGAAATGAAATTAAGGAATTTTTTGAGGATCATGATTCCTGTATGCGCACTTGCCACAGTGTCGTGTACGAACGAAGAGTTGATTCTGGAAGCCAGCCAGACTCAACGAGGAAGAGACTTCGCCCAGGCCTTCAAGGCCAGGTTCGACAACATCGACCCCAACCACACCTGGGTTGACGGAACGGTGGGCAAGGTTACAGTGACCACTGACGAGAAAGCCAATGTCGTCATCTATGGTTTTGGTCGTAGCGACGGGAAAGCGCTCAGACTGAAGAGATGTGTCGTGGAAGGTACTCAGGAAGTGAAGTACGATATCCCTATGGGATGTAAGAGTGTCGTCATCCGAGCTTACAACAATCATGGGAACGAATACCGTTCACTTGACCCCACTAACGATAACGACGAGGCAGTCTTGCTGCTGAATCCTGCTACAAGAGGTACTACAACCAACGGAATTAACGCCCGGGCACGTCAGGAAATTCCTAACGTATGGAACCAGTACGGCACCATGGCTCCATGGCAGACAAATATACCAAATGTTCCAGGTATCATCTGCAAATTAGATGAATGCGATCATGACAGAGCTACACGAGTTTCTGAAGAAGGTGAAAATCAATGGCAATATCGTAATGAGGATTTAGGCCTGTGCTTCTATTTCCTTGCCCGTAGTGATGTTTTCAACGACCCTCAGTATCCAGGCGATAATTATTGGTTCAATATGTATGCTCCAGACAAACCCATGGGTTACGCATATTGGTTGCCTACTTATTTGTTCAGCAGCGATGCTGACTTTATGGCAAAAACAGGTCTGTCGAATGGCGAATGGGATAAAGTCTGGGAGAATGGTGGAAACCATGCCCACACTATTCCTCTGAAACCTGACCAGACATACGACGACGCAAGTCCACGCTGGGGTATAAAGTGGTTCCCTAAAGGCCAGTACTATGTATTCAACCCATCAGGTAAGCGCGGATCTTGGTTCAACATCAATCACGACTCATACGATTACGGCCACTTCTATGTCTCAAACATTGACATCACCAACAAACCAACAGATGAAAACTCTGGTGGTGGTGCACTTCGTGCAACGCAGAGTTTCTATCAAAAGGAAATTCCAGCTGCACTTGCCAACCAATTGCAGAGAATCGTGGTAACAGCTGAAGGCAATCCGGAACTTCTCAGAAGTTTCAATACCGATGCAGGTCTTATGACAACGGAAAAAGGTGAAGTGTCTGTGACATGGTTCTATTCAGAAACAACCACTCGTGACTATGTGGGTTATTACTATGTGAAGCATATCGATGGCGAAAGCAAGGAGGCTTATCGTGAAAGATGCGACAAGGCACCTAAATATCTGCTGCTTGAGGCAACTTGTACGGATGGCAGGACCCAGGGCGACACCTTCCCTCTGACTTTCTATGGAGAAAATGGTACCAGCACTCCCGATTTCGAATTCCCAGAAGGATATGACATCAACTTCTTTGTGCTACACGGAAGAGACAGTGGCGCTAAAATACCAAATCCTGGGAGTGGACCTAACTGCAATAAAGATAATTGGTATCCCGATAACGGAGGATGGAAAAGGGACGAATGGGAAACTGGAGACCCTACAGAAAGTTATGGCATTAATGCTGTGATTCGTCCAGACTGGCTCAACAACAAGTATTCTTGGTTGTTCTGGGATACTGCTGTAGCCAAGAAACAATGGGATGAGGCCAACAACTGTTGGGTGAACAGGACATCCACTCAGGAGAACGGCTGGACACTCAATCCTTACTACTGCTGTTTCTCCCACGGTGGTAAGATAAATGATCCCACACTCTATCGCATCGAAGAAATGGAATTTGGCTGGAGCGATAAGAAATTCGGCCTGCCCGACCATAGAATCCAAGAATGGTACGATGGCGACTACAAACCTATGGTGGCTTTCAAGTATGCTGGCGCTAATGTCGTTGGTTTTGAGGATACTCCTATTGAGCAATACAATGGACTCGACTGGAACGACTGTGTGTTTATCATCAACGGACCATTCAACATACCTGAGATCGACGAAGGTGACCTCGCATTCTCCATGTGCATGGAGGACCTTGGTGACACCGACGACCTCGACTACAACGACCTCTATATGGTTGTGCTGCAAGGATGGGAAGAAATTGTGGCTACCCATGGATCTGATTTGACTACCATCGTTCGCCATAACCCAAGAGTGATTGTAGATATGGCTGGTGGTATCCTTCCGTTGAAAATCACATACGAGGATGAATCACGTTCACACCTCAACCAGACGCTCTTCGACGATGTCCACAAGGCCTTCGGGCGCGTATATGCCAACAATGAGATGAAATATGCTACTGTAGGCCAGAGATCGACCATCAACACCTTTGAGCCCAACAGCAGTGACCCAAAAAATCCACATAATGCACTGTCTGTAGAACCCGCATACTCGGCTGGTGAAATCTCAAAAGTCTCTTTCACCGACGGAGCTGTGGTGAGATGTACAAATGTGAGGTCACTGGGCAATCCTGAGGATAATGGTCATATTGAAGCATCATTCGATGGAAGTAAATTCCAAGATGGAGAGCTTGCAGGATTCTCTATCATTGAGAACATCCCTAACTTCAGAATTTACGTGAAGTACAATGAGGGTGAGTCTAACGAGGAGACCGTATGTATCTCCGGTCCTAAGGACGTGGAAGTGAACATCGGTGGTAATACCGACAAGATTCCATACGCTTTCTGGATTCCATCCAATGCTGTGAACGAGGAACAAAGTAATTTGCATCCAGAAGACAGAATACATCCGGGATTTGAGCGTCAGTTCATTGGCAACTACCTTGATGGATTCAACCAATGGGTGGCCAACCAAGACGTTCATGGACAGAAGAGATGGTACGACTGGAAATGGGACACCAGCGATGCATGGCCATCCAACAAACCCAATTCTGGAGGTACTGGCATCAATAAAACCATTGACTACTACAAGACATATTCGACTGATGGCTACTGGTCTTACGACGACGATAATTATTGCATCTATCTTGGTCCCGACCAGTTCAGGAATACTGAAGATGACACCAAAGAAGAAGTGCCTAAGAGCATCATTGTCAAAATCAACTTTGCCGATACGAACCACCACTACTTCAGATTGATGACCCGAGACACCGAAGGAGCAGATCTTACAGTGACCACTATTGATGAAAGTGGTAGGACCACCGTTACAAAATTCATTGACCCAAATGCCGGTGTGAATGGTGTAAGTGCTGAGGAGATGCAATATCTCATCGACCAGATTGCAGGTACAGGAGAAGGACAGGGACGAGGTTTGGCTATTCTGTGGCCGAAAACAGCGACAGTGCCCAACTCATTCCAGATCCATTGCGAGTATGCAAATAAATAATCTAAGCTCTCTATAGCAATCAGGCGCGGCCCAATGGCCGCGCCTGTTTTTCTTCTCCCTGGCATAAAAAGCCAGGGCACACTGCGCCAAAAGCAGACAGAGGCAACTCGGCACTGCACCAGAAACATCGAAAGCCAGGGCACACTGCGCCAGAAGCAGACAGAGGCAACTCGGCACTGCGCCAGAAGCAGACAGAGGCAACTCGGCACTGCGGCTGCTACGGACAGTGTGCGCGTGCATTCCATGCGCGCGAAAAGCAAAAAAAGCCTAAAAGCGCCAAAAAGGCACCTTCCATTCTTCTCTACTTCTTCTTTTTCTCTTATTTTTGCTCAAAAAAAGCACCATGCCAACAATGAAAGACACACCCACCAAATGCCCGCGCAATGCCGTCATCCACAGCATGAACCGACGCTGCGCTAACCATGACTACAACGCCCCCGACACCTATATGGTCACCATCGTGACGAATCATCGCCGTCCCCTATTCGGCACATTGAAAGGCGACCCTACCCAACCACTCCACACCCCAGGATGCGCACAAGTATGGCGTAGCGAACTGGGAAACATAATCCTGACGGAAGAAATACCAAAAATCAATCACTACTATCCCATGGTGGAGGTTTGGAAGGTCTGTGTCATGCCTGACCACCTGCACATCATCATCCGAGTGAACGAATGCTTGCCCAAAGGAAAGAAGTTGGGCGATATCATCAAAGGCTTCAAGCAAGGATGCAATAAGGCCTACAAACGCATCCTTCAAATATCAGACTTGACACTTTCACCACTCTTCGAAGAAAACTACTGCGACAAGATATTGAACAAATACGGGCAACTCGATCACTGGAAAAACTACCTTGACGACAATCCCCGTCGTCTGATGATAAAAATGACTAATCCCGACCTCTTCACACGACGACACTTCCTGACCATAAACGGTCAAGAATGTGTCGCCACGGGGAACGTTCTCCTCCTCAACATTCCCGACAAGCAGTTCGTAGTTGTCCATAGAAAGGATAGCGATACGGATTACCAACGTAACATGGCTGCCTGGATGAAATGTGGAGAGAACTACGGTGTGCTTGTCGGAGCATTCATATCAGAACGAGAAAAAGCCGTTAAAAAGGCCGCCATTGAATGCGAGTATCCACTTATTCAGTTCACCAACGAAGACATGGGGCCTTTCTACAAACCACATGGACAAGATTTCGACCTGTGTGCTTCAGGGCGTTTGCTTCTGATCTCTCCTAAAACCAATAGCTTTAAGAAAAACAAAATAACAAGGGAGGAATGCTTGCATCTGAATGAACTCGCGGCAATCATTGCCAGTGATGATTTCTCCTTGGCTTGATTTTCCCTGGCATAAAAAGCCAGGGCACACTGCGCCAAAAGCAGACGAAAGCAACTCGGCACTGCACCAGAAACATCGAAAGCGCCAGAAGCAGATGAAGGCCTCGAGGAGCTTCTCGAGGCCTTCGTTGTTTCGGGGCAGTGTGCGCGTGCATTCCATGCGCGAAAAGAGATGCTATTAGCGGCTCCAAGCGACTGTGGATGCAGCGAACTGGCGCAGGCACTCAATGATGTCGGGGTCGGACCCTTCCACGTCGAGAGCAGCCTGAATCGTGCGGACATCGCCACGATTACCTGCAATGATGAAAGGAGCGACGTTGGGGAACAGAGCGCGCTCAATCACCTTATTGGTATCACCCTTCGTGCGGCTGAAGTAGTTCTTCTCCGTAGGTTCAGCGTGGCGAGAAAGCCCTCTGACCATAGAAAGAAACTTTTCCGTCTTTACATTTGCGCCAAAAAGAACGCTCTGAAGGCGCATGAGGATCGAACACTGTGCTTCGTTGAAAGGATGGATGTCAGAGCGGCTGAATCCACGACCTTCCGAAAGGCTTGAGCACTGCATAAGTACGAGGCAGTAAAGGAACTTTCCTGCGCGGGTGGAGAAGGGAATCTCAACGGGGTCTGACTTCGTGCCGTCAGAACAACGTTGGCATGCCAGAATGGCGTAGCGTCCTTCTACACCTTTTTTTAAAGTCGGCCTTTTGAGGATCTTCACCGTCATCACATTGGTATTGGCAGGCAAAGAGCTGCGCTTAAGGGCCAGTTCCTTCAAGGTGGTAAGACCATACTGGGAAAGGATATATTCTAAAAAAGTCTTCTGGGACTCTTCTGAAGAATCGTTCCACATAGCAACCAACTGAGAAGAGGTTTCATGGTTGCCATCAGGATGAGGATTCATCTCTGGATTAGGGTTTGAGTCGATTTTCATAAGTAATTGTTTTTTAAAGGTTGAGTAATTGATTTAAAAATTAGAATAGAAAGGGGAGCCGAAAATCGGCCGTAGGGGGCATGTACAAATATAGATATCTATTAGAACGTCGAAAAAATCAACTTGAGGGGTTCAGTGACAATTATTGTTGTAAAAGAATAGTCGAAGAATCGACCGTAGGAACTTTTTCAGAAAAATCTTAATGGGATTGGTCTGGATATCGAATGGTATCGACCTAAGATTTTAAACAATCTTTTTACTTATTTCGCTGCAAATTTACAAATAAAATCGTTAACTCCAAATTTTCCGACAACTTTTTTTCATCTTTTTTCGCATTTTTTTGTTCGACCCTCAAACGCCCATTGTTTGCGCCAACGGCTACAAGTAGGAGGTTCTGCATTCCTGCCGAACAACATCGCTCGGCAGGAATGCAGAACCTCCTACAAAAAACTGCTAAATAAAAAAAATCCGTCATTCCAACAAGTCCTTTCTTTCGATTTTCGCTGAGGGCACCGACCACCAAAAAAGAGACGGGACAAAGTCCCGCCTCTCCAATGATATTATATAGAAGAAAGACTATCTGAAGAGCAACTGAGCCATCTCCTTGAGGCTGCGACGCCATGTGAGGAACTCATGAGCGGTGCCTTCCGACACATACGACACAGCATTGAAACCAGCAGCCTTCAACTTCTCAGTAGCCGACTTCACACCTTCGGGATTCTCCTTCGAACCGCAAGAAGTGAAGATAAGCGCCGGCTTGGTGCTGCCCAGCTCATCAGGATTGTAAGTGCCACCACTGAGCAGTCCGTAGTAGTTGAACACCTCAGGACGAGCGAGCGTGATGCTGTGAGTCTCCATACCACCCATCGAAAGACCAGCCATAGCACGGTTCTTCTTGTTGGCCAAGGTGCGGAAATGACTGTCGATATAAGGTACCAACTCATCCACCAGCACTGTCTCGAACTTCTTGTAGTCGAAGTTGCGCAGACCTCCGAAACCTACATCGTTGGTCATACCGTAGGTCATGACGATGATGAACGGCACGCACTTGCCCTCAGCGATGAGGTTGTCCATGATGAGGTTGGCATGTCCCTGGTTGCTCCAGGCAGTCTCGTCCTCACCCCAGCCATGCTGCAGGTAAAGCACGGGGTACTTCTTCTTGCCATTGTTGTAGTCGGCAGGAGTATAAACGAATGCACGGCGTTGTGTGCCTGTACTGGGCGAGTTGAAGAGCACCTGCTGAACATTGCCGTGAGGCACGTTCTTCAGTGCGTAGAAATCCTTGTCGTGGGCAGGAATCTCAATACCGCTCTCCCAGCGTGTGGAGCCGTAGTAATTGCATGTGCCAGGGTCGTTGACGGTAGCGCCGTCGATGGTCATGTGGTAGTAGTGGAAGCCCTCGTCCATAGGACCGTCGGTCGTGCCTTCCCACACACCCTCAGCATTCTTCCTGAGCACAGTGCCACCAGATCCACCCAGTCCGAGGCTGACAATCACCGAACGCGCCTGTGGAGCGTTGATGCGGAAACGTGCATAGCCCTGAGAGTTGACCATAGGATACTGCTGACCAGGCTGGTTCAGTTCATTGGGTTTGAAGTCCTCGATGGGAGCGGCCATATTGTCCTGAGCGGGATCGAAGTTCTTGATGGCATAATAAACGGGTTTCGGACGGAGGTTCTCGTCGAAAGGCAGTGGATGGTTGTTCACTCCTACCCAAGAGTCGCGGTCGGAGACGTTCCAGAAGGTCACGTTGTCGATCACGTCCTTGTACTTCCTGTAGAGACGGAACAACTTGACATAGCGGTCGGTCTGCATGGTCACCAGATGCTGAGGAGCCTGGCCTGCCTGACCACGTGAGAACTGAAGCTGACCACCCATTTCCTCGTTCAGACGAATGTCGAGCTCTGTCACCTGGATATGCTTCACCAGTTCGGAATACTTCTTGATGGCCTCTTCCACTTCCTGCTCAGTAGGACCGTAGGCATTGTAGTGGCCCTGCATACCGATACCAGTGATGGGCACACCAGCCTGCTGCATCTTCTTCACCATATTATAGATGCGGTCGCGCTTGGCGGGCTGGAAGGCATTGTAGTCGTTATAGACGAGGATGGCATTGGGGTCGGCCTCGTGTGCGAACTCAAAAGCCTTGGCGATGAACTCGTCGCCACAGAGTTTGTAGGCTGTGCTCTCACGGTAAGGGTTGGGCTCACGACCACCCCAGCCGCGACCAGCGTCGGACATGGCCTCGTTGACCACATCCCAGGCATAAACGACGTCCTTATAGCGGTTGACCACAGCGTGGATATGCTCGCGCAGACGCTCGTAGAAGACTTCCTTCTTCACGGGCTTGCCGTTCTTGTCGGTGAACATCCAGTCGCAGAACTGTGAATGCCAGCAGAGGCAATGGCCACGCATCTTGATGCCGTTCTGGCGGCAGAAGTTGGCGATGGCATCGGCATTCTCCCAAGTCCATGTTCCTTCTTTGGGATGAACGGAGATGGGTTTCATGTCGTTCTCAGCTGTCACGCTGTTGTAGTTCTTCTTGATGATCTCCACCTGTGCGGGATCTTGGATATTGCGCATATTCACGGCTACACCCACGGTGAAATAGTCGGTGTAGGTGTCTTTGTATCCCTTGTCGGGATTGCGGTCCGGATTTCGGCCAAACTGTGCTGACATGCCCATGAAGAGAGAGGCAAACAGCAAGGTGATAAATGTTCTTTTCATAATCAACGTTTTTGTAGTGTTTTTAAAGTTTTGTGCAAAAATAAATAAAACCCCCTACAATTGGGACTTTACTTTGTTTCAAATGGTTTTGTTTTTGACACATATTCGACGTTTCAATCGATACTGCAAAAAACGGAAACAAAAAACATACATGTCAATCATTTTATCACTTTTTTTCTTCATGATTCATTATTTTTTGTCTATTTTTGCAAATGTATATATTTTTTACTAACCTAAACACATGTATCATTATGAGAAAGCTTTCATTTTTACTGTTGTCGGCTTGCATGTTCCTGCTGGTGTCGTGCATTGACAACAACACACCATCGGCTGTGACCAAACAGTACCTGACACTGATTCAGAACGGCGAATACAGAAAGGCCGTTGATATGATCCACTTCAACAAAGAACTGACCGACAAGGACAAGGACGAGGTGGCTGAGCTCATCAAGGATAAGATGGATAAATCCTACGGTGAGGAAGGCAAGATCAAAGACATCGAAATCACTGGCGAGGAGATCAAGAAAGAAGGAGACAGTGAGCGGGCCAAAGTGTCGTACAAGTACACGGATCCCAAGAAAGGCAAGGAAAAGAAAGACAAAGTCAGCCTTGTGAAAGTGGATGGCAAATGGATGATCGAATCAGGGAAATAGTCCTGACGGTTGTCGCCTGCATCGCCCTGGCTTCATGGAGCTCCTGCCAACGTGAACGGGCAAGGCTCGAGCCCGTCAGCATCGACACCACTGCTGTCCGAGAAGGCGACTTGGTGTTCCGCTGTGGCTACGGCATGGAGAGCAGGGTGGTGACTACAATGAGCAATGGCATCTATTCCCATGTGGGACTGCTCCACCACGACTCCATTCTGGGGTGGATGGTGGTGCATGTGGTGCCAGGCGAGCACACGAAAGAAGAAGGAGTCGATAGGGTGAAGTGTGAACCTATCGACTCCTTCTTTGCTATTGACAGGGCAGGTACAGGCTGTGCCTACCAAGTGGACTGTTCCGACTCCATCGCAGCCAAGGCTTCAGCCTATGCACTGAGGAAAGTGGCTGAGGGCGTGGAGTTCGACCATGACTACGACACAGCCGACAGCACCCGACTCTACTGCACAGAACTCATCTGGCGCGCTTATCTATCGGCAGGACTGCGGCTGATAGAAGAACCTGCTCATCCACATCCGCTCCATCCCTCTGGCACTGGCATCATTTTCCCCTCTGATTTCATCAAGGAATAGTGCCCTCCCTCATCTTTTGAGTCTTAAATCCGTAGCTAAAACGGCTGGTAGGGAAGACCGAAGACATCGGCCACAGCCTTATAGACCACCTTGCCTTCCACGATGTTCAGACCGCGATAAAGAGCCACATCGTCCTTGCAAGCCTGACGCCACCCCTTGTCGGCCAGAGCGAGCGCATAGCGCAGTGTGGCGTTGGTCAGCGCAGTGGTAGAGGTGTTGGGCACCGCTCCTGGGATATTGGCCACAGCATAATGAACCACCCCGTCGATGGTATAAACGGGATCGCTATGAGTGGTTGGACGAGAGGTCTCAAAGCATCCACCCTGGTTCTTTTGGAATACCGATTTTCATAGTCGTAAAAGGATTAAAGGTTGATATTTCTGAAGGATTTACTAATAATAAATTGGGTACAAGATGGGCGACCCTTTTAGGGTCGATATCCTCGTTTTGAGTGATTATCCGAGGGTGCTTCGCACACCTCGGTTACCAAGAGGAGACGCTTTCAGCGTCTTTCCATACATAGCATTTCCGAAAATCGGAGACGATTTCAGCGTCTTTCCGTACAAAGCGTTTTTAAAGATTCGGAGTATTCCGATTGCTCAAAATACTCCGAATCATCATGTTGTGCTAATTGCTGGCGGCAAACTGCCTGATGACGTCACATCTGGAGATGTAGTCGGCCTTGGGAGCACCACCGTATTTGATGAAACTGTTGAGTTTCTCAAGGGCTTGGTACTTCTTGGTGTCTTCAAGCATGTTGTAGCCTGTCACCTTCCATGAATTGTCGCGGATGGGTTCTCTCCACCAGTCGGGAGCAATATACGACAAGGCGAAGAGGCTCTTGAGCTTGAGGTCGGGATTGTCAGAGAGCGCACTGATACTGAGATACTCATCGGCCAGTTTGACGAAATCTTTCTGCCAAGACTTGCATTCAGTCTCGCTGCTCGAATGACCATAGTCCGTAAGATACCAGCAGTCGCCCTTGTAGCTGGCCTGATAGAGTCTGGCACCAAGTTGATAGGCGGCCTTGCGGCACTCCTCCATATCGGTGGCTTTCTTGTAGGTCTTCATCAGCGACACCATGTCCTTACAGAAAGCCAACTTGGGATTCACCGTGAAGTGACCTTTGTTCATACCGTCGTCGCTACCATCCCACCATTCGCCCTCAGACTTCTGGCGCTTGAACCATTTCTCGACCTTGAAGTCGCGGTTGGCAAGGTAGTGGCTGATGTTCTGCTTGTTGAGGAAGGCAAGGTTCACCTTCTGCAGGAAAGAAATGGCTTTCTCAAACTGCGCCTCTCCCAAGTACTTCGTTCCTATCAAGTCATACCAGTAGTCAGCACCGGCGTAACTGTTCTTGCAAAGATAACTTTCCAGTGGGTCGGAGTGGCTCTGGGTGAGGAAGTTGAAGAAGGACTCAGTGTCCTCAGCCGACAAATCGTCAATGGCCACGAAGATGTCCGAATGGTAATCGCTGTTCCATGAATCTTCTTTGGTGTTCTTGGCTCTGTAATGGTATTCGGAACTTTGGCATACACGCTCGCTCATACGTGCGATAGTGGCGAGGCGCATGTTGGTGTTGCCTGTACGCTTGTACTTGTCAGCCAACTCTTGCATATAGATACGGTCGAGGGCGTTGCTGAAGCAATAGTCGCTTTCCTTCTCGCTGCTGGCTTTCTGCTCCAGCCACTGCAATTCACTGACCATGAAGTCGGACTTGACGGCGGAAGAAGCAGCCATGACAAGCAGACGGACGCAACGTGCGTTGTCCTTTGAACGCTGGAGACCGGCGAGTGTCACAGCCTGTGCCATGTCGGTCTCGGCTTGTTTCTGGTTCTTGAGCAAGTAGTTGACCATACCTACAGCGGTCTTCCACATACAGGGATTGGTCGTCTTATTCTCAGCCACGACCTGATTGGCGAAAGCAACAAAGCTTTGGGCCTCGGAAGCCTGGATGGGCACCTTGCCGTTCATCTTGGTCCATTCCTCATCGCCTTGGTTGTCGAGCATTTCCTGAAAACTGTTGACGAACTCCGACACCAAGTAAGCAAGGGCGATGGAGTTGGGGTTGTCGCTGTAGAGTTTCTTCACTCCGGCAAGGTTGCGGTAGCCACGAAGCGCCCAGCGGATGCTGGTACGGTCGCCCTGACGCGCGAAAATCTCTGCGGATTTGTTGCGGTCGCCCAGATTGAAGAGCGCACCGGCATAGATGTTCTCCATCATCTCCTTATAGACACTGGCAGGCAACTTGGAGGCGGTGCTTTCCCAGTACTTCTTGTTCTGCTCATGGCGTTTGAGCTGCATATTGGCACGCATCTGAAGGAGGGCGTACTGTGGTTTGAGTTTCGTGCCTTCATACTCGGCAGCCTGTGCGAAGATGGTGTAGAAGTCGCTGCGGATCTGATCCTTGCGTTCCTTGGTGGGATACTCCCATGAGTTGTAGAGGTCGCCACAGTTGCTCAAATAGAGATTGAGGGCATTCAGGTAACTGATCATTTCCTTGTCGCCTTTCTGCTTGGCCACAGCCAACAACTGGTCATAATCATAGGACGTCACCTGCCCAGAGGTGTAGGTGTTCCAGAACTGGTTGGTGCGGTCGGTAATGGTGGAATAGGTGTCCTCAAGGGGATCGAGACTCAACATATAGTAGTTGTGGGTATAGGCATAACCACAGGCCAAGGCAGAGGCCACAACCATCATCAGCATGTTAATCACCAAAAATCTTTTCATAATCATCGTATTTGAATCTTGTCGTGTTGTAGTTATTCAGTTCATATAGTATCACCTCGTGGCTGAGCTCGGGACGCAATCGCTCAACTTCAGCTTTCACCACAAGGATGTCGTCGAGAGAGGGCTCACGCACCACGATGGTGTCGCCCGCGATCACAGGGTATTCGTCGTCGGAGTGCATCACACCCACAAAACGACCACCTCGGAAGAGAAGATGCCAACGGTAAAGAGGATAAGCGGCTGCCAAAGGCAAGTCGTAGTCGCTCAGACCTTTCAGATAGGGACGGACATCCTGTATGTCGAGGATGGGTTTCTCGCAACTGAGGTCGGTGAGGTCGCCTGTATTATAAAGCATCAGGACGCCACAATCCACAGGCGGGACGGGTTGTGTGAGCTGGTGCAGGCGGATGGTAGCGGAGAGGTCCACATCATGCGCCTTGAGATAGGACCTCATGTCGGCGACCATCTGGAAGAAGTTCTTGCGGGTGGAGATGGTCCAGTCGCAGTCAATCTGCACTTCCCGAACCCCGACGATGTCGTTGGTCTCGTTCATCTGCAACACCCGCTTGGCAATCATCTCGCCCAGTTCGGGCTGAGGATGGGCCATGCAGTCGTTGGTGACAAAGACGGTAGGCACCACTTCCACGCTCTTGGGCATGGAGTCGTTGAAGGCGAGTGTGGCGTTGGGCATCGGTCCTTTCGGTGTGTTGACCACATCGAAATAGCGGACGTAGAGACGCGTGATGTCGTGACTCTCGATGAAGGAGGTCCTGATGCTGTCCATCTTCAGAGTGGTGGTCCAGTAGTAGGCAGCCTTGACCTTGGGAGCAGGTTTATTGTCTTTGCAAGAAACAACTATCAGAAGCAGGGATAGCATAACCAGCCCTACCTCTGATGCATGTCGTCTGACTTGTCTTCCCATCATAGCGAGTATGATAGTTTTGATTAGGTCATCAGGTCGTTAAGGTCCTTAGAAGAAGTCGAAGAAGAAGAACGCTGCAGCATACTTCTTGTTCACTCCACTGGCTGAACCCATACGAGAGTTGTTGGCGTCGCGCACAGTGCCGTCGCTCTCGACTTTTCCGATACGGGCGTTGTTGGCATTGCGGACGGTACCGTCGCTCTCAACCTTACCGATGCGGGAGTTGTTGGCGTTGCGGACAGTGCCGTCGCTCTCAATCTTACCGATACGGGAGTTGTTGCCGTTGCGGACGGTGCCGTCGCTCTCAATCTTACCGATACGGCTGTTGTTGGCATTGCGTACGGTGCCATCGCTCTCGATCTTACCGACCTGAGTGTTGTTGGCATTGCGTATGGTCTGGGCCGACAATCCGGTGGTGAGACACATCAGCATCATCACCAGGAAGAATTTGATCTTACTCATCATTTCGGTTGTGTTTGACGTGATTGTTTTAATTCTTAATTCGTTCATCTTAAATACCCCACCCCTACCTAAATACCCCACCCCTACCCCTCCCCTTCGAGGGGAGGGGAGTTGGTTGGTATTCCCTTTGATGGGAGTTGGTTGGTATCACTTTTTCATAAATACCCCACCCCTACCCCTCCCCTTCGAGGGGAGGGGAGTTGGTTGGTATCCCTTTTTATGGGAGTTTGGGAGGGTGTTTATTCTACAGGTGGGATGTCAGTTGGAGCTGCAGGGGCTTCGGCAGCTTTCTCCTTACCCTTCTTGTTGAAGTAGTAGATGAGACCGCCGGCTACCACGAGCAGAGCTATACCGATGAGAGGACGGTAGAACAGCCAAGCCAGGGCGATGACAATCAACGACCATGCTATACCCACGATGTTGCAAACAAGTCCTACGCCGAAGTTCATGATGGAGGCAAGGAAAGGCAGCACCTTGAGCAGAATGGTGAGGATGTTGAAGAACATCTTCAGACCGGCAATAACCAGCAGCACACCGATGATGCGGAATACCCAGAGCAGCATGTTGTTGGCCTCGTGTTCCTGCTGGAACATCTCTTCCATCGACACATCTCCACGGCTGACGGAAAGCAGGGACTTACCGTTCTTCTTGTCCACATGCTTCTTGAAAGTGTTGCCGCTGACGGTGGCGAGGATGGAGATCTTGCCAGGATCAACCTGATTGAAGGTGATGATGACATCTCCGACCTCAGGCACACTTGGATTGTAGCCGAAGTAGAGCTGGTTGTCAACCACATGCACGTATGTGGCGGTATATTTGTTGTTGAGTTCAGGAGCCTCAGTCGTGGGCTGTGGAGTAGTGGCAGCAGCACTGTCGGCCTTGAGGCTGTCGGTCTCTACAGGAATGCTCTTCACGGCAGCGGGATCAACCACCACGTTCTTGTCATAGACGGTGAGTTTGTTCTGCTGGCGGAAAGTCTTGATGCTGTTGTCCCACTCTTTCAACTGCTCGTCGGTGGGCTGAGGATAAGCGGGAGAGTTACCACTGATGCGTTGGATGATGGACTCAGGAAGGGTGTAGGCACCGAAGGTCACATTCTGCGCATAAACCGTCTCCATTTCGGTGGTGAGCACGGGTTTGTTGAAAATGCCTCTATACTCGGGGTCCTCGAAACCATCTGAGCTAACGGGCATGCTCACCCACTCCTTGGTGTAGGTGTAAGTGGTGGTGATTTCCTCGCTACCACCTATCTTGTCTTTCTTCTCAGTGTGAGCGTGCTCCACCCACATGTAGTACTTAGCGGATTTGGACAGTGCAATAGCGTTGGTATTGACACCAAAGTTGGAAAAACGAAGGATGTCGTTGGTCACAGCATCGGCCGTGGCGTGAATCAACTGTCCATCGAGTTCGGGATCGACCTTGGAAACGTTTTCCACATCGACACACACACCTTCTGCCCTATTGAGCATCTTGTCGGTCTTCACGGCACGTCCTTCATTCCACCACAGGAGGCAGGTACCAGCCACGAACAAGACAAGACCTGTAAGCATACCACCGAATGAATCTTTCACTCGGGTTCCATAGCTTCTGGTTGTAGTTGTTGTATAAGCCATAATTGTTTAGGTTTGGTTATAAAATTGAAATGGTTTGTTGTCAATGCTAATATGCTAATATAAAGATAATGTGTAAGCCTTATTTTGCATATACCATTGCAAAAATAACAAATTATCAAGAAACAAAAGGAATAAACATGAAAAAAACTGAAAAAAGTGTGAGTTAATCTGCTTTTTTGTAACTTTGGCATTGCCGAAGTTACTCCATCTCGGAAGAACAACAGAAAGACGAGCCTTTCTTTTGCTCTTCGCTCGATTTTTCGTAACTTTGTCGCATCCTGCACCCTCTACAAACACATAAATAAACATGAACAACAAAAAACTTACATTCAGTGTGGTGTTGCTCGCTGTGGGACTATACGCAGTCATTGCCACACATCACACGTGGGTCAGCCTGTTAGGACTGGCTGCTGCCATCGCCGGATTCTGGCTACTACGTCAAAACATCGTGGAACGAAGGAAAGCGAAAGAAGCGAACCAATATCAACGACTGGAGCCACAACAGGCTGACCAGGACAAGCCAACCGACGACCACAAAACGGCAGCGGATCCAACCGAAACTGCCAGTCAAGTGCAGAAGCAAGACACGGAACCTGCACAACATACCGAAACGGTGCCTGAAGCCAAAGCAGTGGATGACCCAGAAATGGAAACCATACGCAGCAACGCCATGCTCACACTCATCAAATATGTCATGGAAGTGGATACGATGGTCAGAATGGGAACCACCCAAGACCCACAGAAAGTGTCGGTGGATAACGAGCACCTTATCTTCTACAGAAAGGCGAAGGACGAAGCCACCATGCAAACCATCAGGATGATGCCTGAGATGATGGCCAACCTCGCCATGATACAGATGATGCGCCACGAGAACATACACGACGTGGTGGATGCGACTTACTTCACGGGCAAAGGCATCAAGACTGTCTGGACCGACAATCAGGGGGAAACAGCCGAAATGGTATTTCCACATGTGTCGTTCGACAGGGTGTTCGAGGAAACCAACCACAAGCCAGACAGGAAGCGATTTCTGACCAAGCCTGACAACATCTTCGGATAAAGTTTGTTTTCTCTCCCCAAAATTCAGAGTTTTTCTTTATCTTTTATTTGAAAAAAGTAAAGAAAATGAAATGTGTACGAAAACACATGTTAAAGAACATCTTTAAGAGAATAGGTAGAAAGAGAATATGGTGTAACTTTGCAATATCCTAAAAACAATCTTTTTACCTTAAAAAATTAATACTTATTGAGAACAAAAAGAGGCATTCGTGAGAATCCCTCTTTTTATTTTTTTATAGCTATCTAAAGGCTCTAGAGAATCTAGAAAATATAGAAAATCTAGAAGATCTAGATTATCTAGAATATCTAGAATATCTAGCATTTTGGGCGAAGCCAATGGTCAATGGTCAATTGTCAATGGTCAATGGTCAATGGTCAATGGTCAATGGTCAATGGTCAATGATTAAATCTCTTCAATGTTCACCAGCCCGTGGGTGACGGCATAGATGGTGAGCGCCGAGACCGATTTCATCTGAAGTTTCTCAGTGATGTTCTTGCGGTGGGTGACCACCGTTGCCAAACTGATGTTGAGGCGATCTGCAATTTCCTTATTGATCAAACCTTTCGCCACCAGTGCAAGCACCTCTGACTCGCGCGACGACAAAGGCTCGGTGGCGGCAGAAGGATGCGCATGGGGAGGAGCTGGATGACCACCACCCATCATCTTCTTGAAAGGCGGCATGTGGGTGGGGATATTCTTGAAATTCTTATGCCCCATGGCAAACATCTTGAGCACGCTGTGGATCAGCATGTTCTCAGGCTGCTGGATATTGAGCGTGAGGAAATTGTCGAACAAAGGCGAGCCACCTTGCTGGTTGGTGAGCACGATGGTCTTGTGCTGGTTTGAGCGGAAGAAGTCGATGTTGTCGAGCAAGCTGTTGGACGCCACGAAGAAATGAAAAAAGTCGTCGGTGCCATCTTGCTCCATCTCTTCAAATGAAATGTAGGTACACACCTCGGCCATGGGTACGAGGTCGGTGAAAATCGACTTCAGACCCATGGCCTGCAAGGTGTTGCTGTCGATGATGGCTATTCTGGGAGAATGCATCTATTCGTGGTTAATCTTGTTCTATGTCTTCTGGAGTCTCATCAGCTGGTTCCTTGAAGTCCGCACCTGTGAGCTTGGCCATGATCTTGGCCTCAATCTCATCGGCCAACTCAGGGTTGTCCTCGAAGAACTGCTTGGTGGCATCTCGGCCCTGTGCCAGACGAGTGCCCTCGTAGCTGAACCAACTGCCGCTCTTCTTCACGATGTCGTTCGCCACTCCCAAATCGACTAACTCGCCGCTCTTGGATATACCACTGCCGAACATGATGTCGAACTCGGCCTTGCGGAATGGAGGGGCCACTTTGTTTTTCACTACCTTCACGCGCACTTGGTTGCCCTTGACCTCGTCGCCATCCTTGATGCTCGACACCCTGCGGATATCGAGACGGACGGAGGCATAGAACTTCAAGGCGTTGCCACCTGTGGTGGTCTCGGGATTACCGAACATCACACCTATCTTCTCGCGCAACTGGTTGATGAAGATACAGGTGGTGCGGGTCTTGTTGATGGCTGCAGTGAGCTTGCGAAGTGCCTGGCTCATGAGGCGAGCCTGCAAACCCACCTTGTTGTCGCCCATATCACCTTCAATCTCGCTCTTGGGAGTCAAGGCAGCCACGGAGTCGATGACGATGATGTCGATGGCCGAGGAGTTGATGAGTTGCTCTGCGATGTCGAGAGCCTGCTCACCGTTGTCGGGCTGTGCCATCCAGAGGTTGTTGACATCCACCCCCAGTTTCTCTGCATAGAAACGGTCGAAAGCATGTTCTGCGTCGATGAAAGCAGCAGTACCCCCCTGTTTCTGTGCCTCAGCGATAGCGTGAATAGCAAGGGTGGTCTTTCCTGAAGATTCCGGTCCGTAGATCTCAATGATACGTCCGCGGGGATAGCCACCCACACCAAGGGCCGCATTCAAACCTATTGAACCCGTGGAGATGACCTCCACATCATCCACATTGACATCACCCAGCCTCATGATGGCTCCATGTCCGAAGTTCTTCTCGATCTTCTCCATCGCCATCTGCAAGGCCTTCATCTTGCCTTCAGCACTGCTGGCGGGAGCGTTGATTTCCTTTTTTGCCATAATACTTTTTCCTTTTTAGATGTGAATATTTCTTTGGTATAGATTACTTATAATTCGAGGTCGCCATCAAACACCTCATGCCAGGGCAGTCCCTGCTTGTTGAGCTGTTCCATGAATGGATCGGGATCAAACTCCTCCACATTCCATACGCCAGGACGACGCCACAAACCTTTAAGGAACATCATAGCGCCAATCATGGCTGGCACACCTGTGGTGTAGCTCACGCCCTGCATACCAGTCTCTTGGTAGGCGGCTTGGTGTGAACAGTTGTTATAGACATAATAGGTGCGCTCCTTACCGTCCTTCAGACCGCGGATACGACAACCGATGCTGGTCTCACCCTCGTAGTCCTTACCCAAGTCTTGCGGATTGGGCAGCACAGCCTTGAGGAACTGAAGAGGCACAATCTTCACGCCATTGTACTCCACTTCATCAATCCTTGCCATGCCGATGTCCTGGATGACGCGAAGATGGGTGAGATACTCCTGGCCGAATGTCATCCAGAAACGGGCACGTTTGATGGTGGGGAAGTTCTTGGTCAACGACTCCAACTCCTCATGATACATGAGGTAGGACTCACGAGGACCGATATTGGGATAGGTCAATGGCTTGTGGATCTCCAAGGCACCCGTCTGCACCCACTCACCGTTCTCATAGTAACGCCCTTTCTGGGTGATCTCACGGATATTGATCTCGGGGTTGAAGTTGGTGGCAAATGCCTTGTGGTGGTTGCCGGCATTGCAATCGACGATATCGAGGTACTGGATCTCGTCGAAATGGTGCTTGGCGGCGTAGGCGGTGTAGATGCCACTCACACCCGGGTCGAAGCCACAGCCAAGGATGGCGGTCAGACCTGCCTCCTCGAAGCGCTTCTTGTAGGCCCACTGCCAAGAGTACTCGAAGTGGGCTTCGTCGCGAGGCTCGTAGTTGGCGGTGTCGAGGTAGTTCACCCCACTCTTCAGACAGGCCTCCATGATGGTCAGGTCCTGATAAGGAAGCGCGAGGTTCATCACGATGTCGGGTTTGAACGAATCGAAGAGGGCCACCAACTCATCCACATTGTCGGCATCGACCTTAGCGGTCTTGATGTTGGGGTTGCCAATGGCGTCGCGCAACGCGTCGCATTTCGACTTGGTGCGACTGGCTATCATGATGTCTGTAAACACATCGCTGTTCTGTGCCACCTTGTGGGCCGCAACTGTAGCGACACCTCCAGCACCGATAATTAACACTTTTCCCATAGTTTTCCGTATTTGTTTTTATGATTAGTCTTTTTCTGACAGGCAAATGTTCTCAAAAGCACATATCGCCTTTAAAATACAAATTTATACCGAATTGACGAGATACACAAATTTTGAACTGTTTTTTTAGTTTTCCACTCACTTTTCCACCTTCCAGCCGATGCTGGCCAACGATCAAGCACTATGGAATACCTGTTTTCGGGTGCAAAGTTAGGCTGCAGGTGTGCCAAAACACGGCACAGGAAAATCTTTTTTTCCTTTTTTGCAAAAAAAAGCGCACAGGATTTCTCCCATGCGCTCATGAAAATATAGTATTTCAGACTTTCTTTGACACAGTAGTCAGTTCCCAAGGAAATTGCTTTTTCACTTTATTCCTGACTGAAAACATGCCATTTAGGACTCTTGTTCCTCCTCGTCGATGAAGAAATCAAGATCCTCGGCAAGCTCAGATGGAGCCTCGCATGCCATGTAGCTACTCACCTTGTTGAAGAAGGCGCTGGAGGAAAGCGAGAATCGACGGAACATACGGTCAGTGCCTTCAGCGGTAGTGGCGAACGACATCTTGTTGGCGATGCCGATACCATCGGCCACCTGATCCACGTCCTGGTTGGCACCAATGTAGTTGAAAGTCCATCCCTGCTGCCTCAACTCCTGGACGATGGACTTGATCTGCATTCTCGACCAACGGCGCGAGGAGTTCTCGTAGCCATCGGTGATAACAGTCACCAGCACCGCATCCTCATGGCTGGCTTTCTGCTGCATCTCGCTGATCATGTCGCCCATAGCGTCGTAGAGGGCAGTGCAACCAGTGGTTCTGTAGTCTTCGGGAGTGATGTCCTTGACCTGAGTGATGGGCGAGGCATTGTAGATGCGGTGGAGGTAGTTCTCGCCCGCATTGAAGGAAGCGAGCGTGAGGTACTGATGGAGTTCGGGATGGTCTTCCTGTCCCTTGCGTATGGTCTGGATGGTTTCGTTCACTCCGCTCAAAGCCTGCTGGTAGATGTCGTACATGGATCCTGATGCGTCGAGAACAATCAAATTGAAAATGCGTTTTGTTTCCATAATCTTACTGTTTTAATTGGTTTGACGATGCAAAATTATATCGCCACCAAACAAAAAGCAAGAAAAAACAGAATGCAAGACTTGCATTTCAAAAAACACAAGTCTTGCACGATCATTGTTAAGCCGAGACATCATCGCAGGAGTCCTGCCCCTACTCTTCCCACACCACGAGGTTCCTGTCGAGCGAAATGCCATAGCATCCACCACGCTCACCACGCACAATATAGTTCTGGGCCAAATGCTCGTCGAATTTCTCAACAAAGGCTTTGCGGATGCGTGCCACGTTCTCGTTGATGGCATTGCCAAGGGGATTGGTCACCTTGGTGATGGTCACTCGAAGACGTTCCTCATTGGCGTTGGGACGCAACTCACGGTAGATGTTGAGCAACTCGGTGTAGTGGTCGGGCAAGGTTTTGAAGACGATACCCTCGGGATAGCGGAGGAAGAGGAAGAACAGCGCTTTGGGCAATGTTCCCATCTCTATCTCCATGTTGTTGTATTCGGGCAATAAAAGGCGGTTGTCGGAGGTGATGACGAGGCGTGAAAGGGGTTCTTGTTTGTCGATCAGTTCATGAATGGCCATCAGGGTGACACCACGAAGGCGGAGACGGGCAACCGATGCCTGAAGGTCGCTCAGAATCTCAGCAATATCCTGAGCCGACTCTTCGTAAGGTTCAGGTTCACGGCATTCGACTCCGTCTTCCAGCGCTTCTTTTGCTGGTTTTCTGAACTTGTCCAACCAACTGGAGGCTCTTTTGGGTCTTTTTTCCGAACGAGGTCGTCGTTCTTCTCGATCCATCTTATCGAGGCTAATGGATGCACAACTACCAAAATCCATCTCCAGCAGAGGGATATCAGCGGAAGCTGAAGAGGAAACAGAGACGTCATAGTCGTCGTCAGTGATTTCATTGGGATGTAATTGATATGAGATGATTTCCTCAAAAGCATGTGGATGCAGGTCATCGGCTATGGCCCCGATGATGGGACGCATGAAGCCAATGCCCTGCCCTTCTAAATCGAGGGAAATAGCATCGAACACCCATACATCACCTTCCATTCGGCCATGATAGATGAAAGAAGGCTTGATCGGTTCTTTCGACGGATCCAACAGATAAGGAAGCAGGTGTTCAGCAACCAAATCCTTGCTTTCCACAACCTGAGTCTGCAAATAAGGGGCATAATAACGAACCTTGCGCTCCACCTCGGCATCGGCAGAAAGCATGGACAGGTCAACGTATTCCAGGCCATAGAGGGCGAACTTTCGTTTGAGGAACTCATAATTGGCACGGACAATCCTACTGGTGCAGTCGTCATCCGTTCCAAGATAAATCACTTGCCTCTCGTCGGGCTGGAAAGGCAACTGCTTACTGAAAGAGATGGTATATTTCATATTGATATATAAATAGGTGTTACAGTTTCGCCTACAAATATAGCACTATTTTCCGACTTCCCAATCATCCAAGAACAAGAAATCGCATAGAATAAAACGAATGTCTCACAAGGTCGTCAATCTGACTCATCATTTCCATTGTCCTTTTTACTATTGTGAAAAGAAATCCCCATGAGCGTTGACCGCCCATGGGGCACCTCAGGTTTGATGCTGTCAAACAAAACAAACGAGAAGTCTATATTACTGCCATTTTGGTCAGTTCCTGTCCGAACGCGTGCAAGGCTCGTTCTATTCTTTGTTTTTGTGGTGCGCGTGGCTTTGAGCGTCCATGCATGTAAGCCCACAACTGCTTCTGGTTGATACCGGACAGCATTTCAATGCCAGACAGCGAGATAATGCTGCCGAAGTGAAGAAGAAGGCTCTGGATATCGTAGCGCCATTCTATTTCGTACTCTCCCTTGATGATGTCTGGCCACTGGTCCTCGGGAAGTTCTTCCTTGATGATTGAGATGGCGCTTTCCACGTCCTTCTTGCATTCCTCAATGGTATTACCCGCGGCATAGATACCCTCACAGTTATCGGAGTAAGCCCCGAAACTGTCATTACTTGCGCAGATGTTGATGATTAGTTTTTTCATGTCCATTTGTTTAGTATTTTAGTTGTTTGATTGAAAAGGGAGTGGGACTTTCGCCCCTTTCCCTACTTGATTCCGAGGTCTCTCGCTATCTTTTCCTCAGTGGCTCGGGAATCTCTTTCGCTCCATGGTAAGGAATCGGCTGTGTGAGTTTTCCGTTCTTCCGGTAGATGTAGTGTGAACCTCTCGCATGGTCGAACTCGTATCCGTTCCGCTCGATAATCCTGTGAAATTCTTTATACTTCATACTCTCTGTTTGTTTTGTTTGACAATGCAAAGGTAGTAATTTTTCTATTATTTACAAAATTTTTCAGTTAAAAATAACAGAAATTTTTCTATTATTTTATAGTTCGCCATCGAAATGCTTGGTTTCCTCGTGTACAGGTTCATCACCCTTGAGATACTTCCTCTCGTTCTTCTTCCCCTTCATGGGAGTCATATATTTCTTCCTCCGCAACGAAGAGGACACAGGGTCGTAGGCCTTGAAGTCGATGTAGCACTCGCTCTTGGTATGGAGCGTTGGAATTGTGTATGAGGGAGTTGGAATCGTGAAATCTATGTCACGCGTGAGAGAAAAATTAGACATTTTTTTTACTCCTCGATGGGAAATCGAAGCGTAAAAAGGTCATTGTAAGTCCGATATTTGTCCGAGTTGGGTTACCCCAAAACCGCTGAAAGCCCCTGTACAAGGGGCTTTCAGCGGTTTTGGTTGCGGGGGCAGGACTCGAACGTGCGACCTCCAGGTTATGAGCCTGGCGAGCTACCAACTGCTCCACCCCGCGATATCATGTCTGTGCATTCCTTCCGAAATGCGAGTGCAAAATTACAACTTTTTTCCTAACCAGCCAAATAAATCCCGACTTTTTTCAAGACATTCATTATTTTACATTCTTTTGTAGCTAAAAACCGTTCAATATCCCATACAAATGAGCTTAATTTTATATATTTGCACCATTCATGATTGCCAGGTAAAGCAAATCCAATATATACAAATATAGCAGATGCAATATATATAGGTATAGCAGATGCAATATATAATAGGTTAAGCAAATACAATATATATATCGGATAAAAAAGCCGACAAGGATGAACACACCTACCCCACCCTGAATCAACCAACAAAAAGCATCAATATGAAAAGAGACAGTATCAAAAAAAGGAGCTATTCGCTCTTCACACTTGCACTCGCCATTCTATGCCTGAGCCAAATGATGAGTTGTGAACAAAAAAAGACACAGAATGACGGACAGGAAAGCAACACCGACTCCACAGCCACTGTGCAAACTGCTGACAACGAAACTACAACAACACCTGAAGTTCCTTACATGGCTGCTCCCAAAATAGAGGTCAATGCCAACGGACTGATTACACTTACCGACTGCCCCCAGACAGACGAACGACTGAAAGTGACTGTTGCTGAAAACAACGAGAAAGCCGATGTCTATTACGATGGGGAACTCATCCAGACCGTGAAGGGAGCCGACGACGCCCCTTTGGCCACCGACGGACAGGCTCCTGTCCTTTTCATGGATGCCAACTTCGATGGCTATACCGACATCTTCCTCGGAAGGGGCGAGAGCCGTACCTACAGTTCACTGCTCATCTGGAATCCAGACACCAAGCAATTCAAGAACATCGGCACACTTGGAGAACCCAGTCTGCAGGGCTTCATGCTCGACCCGTCCACTCAGTCGGTCTATCAAGGTGGCTCCAATTCCTGGTGCTCTTTCAATATCTCACGCTCCCAATGGAAGGGCCAGAACCTGGAAGAGGTGGAGAGCATGGATATCATCTCCGATCCCTCGCAATATGGCGCGAACAATGTATCTGCCAAGTTCACCGTTTACGACAGCGATCACGACTACAAGACCTCATCCGAGACTTTAGAGGATTTGCCTAAGAACTGGCAGGATGCTGTGAAAGCCTACGGCTTGGAATAACGCACACAATCATCTATATACCAACTGATTGTATCACTACTCCACGCAAATAATCCCCTCGGCAACCATCCCCAAGGAAATTATTTGCGTTTTTTTCATTAGTTTCTGTAGTTTTTCAGATCATCCTGCGTCTAATGGGTAAAAACGACTGAACAGAGCAACAGATTATGAACACATCGGAAATCATTTTCGCAAAGACGGTCAAAGAACACAAGAGCACAATCTACACCGTGTGCTACATGTTCTCAAAAGACGCCGATGAGGTCAACGACCTCTTCCAAGAAGTACTGGTCAACCTATGGCGCGGCTTCGAGGGTTTTGAAAACCGCAGCGACATCAAGACGTGGATTTACCGCGTGAGCCTCAACACCTGCATCAGCATCGACCGGAAGAAGCGCCGACAGGTCACCGTACCGCTGAGCATGAACATCAACCTCTTCGAGGACCGCGATGAGGACACACGACAGGTAGATATGCTACACAAAAGGATTTCCCAGCTCAAGCCTTTTGACCGCGCCATCGTCCTGCTGTGGCTGGAAGAACTGAGCTACGAGGAGATTGGTCAAATCGTCGGCATCAGTGCCAAGAACGTCAGCGTTCGTCTGTTCAGAATCAAGGAAGAACTCAAGAGAATGTCAAACCCATCAAACAACAAATGAACTATGGAACGTGAATTGGAAGAAATGCGCCAGCAAATGGCCATCCTGAAAGAGAAACTACAGGAGCAGAGCATCGTCAACGACCGACTCATCCGACAGTCGATGAAGAAGAACGTGGTCAGCATCAACCGACGATACTTGATTGTGAGCATCCTCTGCGTATTGATGATTCCTTACGGCTACTGGGCTTTCGTGATGCTCAACGGTATGTCGATGTGGTTCTGGGGCGCCACCAGTGTGCTGATGCTCACAGCCTTCATCTACACCTACTTCAACGGAAGGAAGCTGCGCGATGACCGACTGCTCGACAAAGACCTTGTGGAAACACAGCGCATCGTAGCACAAGCCAAGAAACTCGACCACGACTGGTTGAAGATCGGCATCCCAATGGGGATTGCATGGTTCTCCCTCTTCTGCTATGAATGCTACCGCCTCTTCGGTGCATCAGACAGCAAGTTCTTCATCGTCCCTGGCATCATCGGTGGTGTCGCCGGACTCGCCATCGGACTGAGACTGCACTTCAAAACTCAAGACAACTATCAGGAGGTGCTCGACCAAATCGAGGAGATACAGAGCATCTAAATCGCACAACCTAATATCCTTTTCTCATCTCATGCGAAATCGCCAGCTACGGAACAATCCGTGCTGGCGATTTCAATGGTTCAGAGGATGGAGAATGCTCAATTTATGCCTTTTGATTACTCATCACTTTCAAGTTCATTTATAATTCGCTCCAAGTCGTCAGAAACCTTGATGAGCATCAATTCCTCAGGTCCAAGAGGAGGCTCTACTTTTTCAGGCTTAGTCCCATCCAAGCTCGGCATCCGGCTGACACTTCCCATCTGACGCATTCTGTCGGCATTATCCTTCACCTCGCTACGGCCCTTGCCAGCGATATGGCTGAAGAACTCTGAAGAACGCTCCAGGACATTGGCTTTTTCTTTCTTCACCAGCTTGTCCAACTTGCCCTTGCATGGACCTTTAATGACAGGCAAACGACACAAGGCATCGTCTTTCAAAATCAGAGCCATGCCCTTGTCGAGTATGAACACGGCATCGGCAGCGACCTGCTGCTTCTCCTTCAAAACGAAAGTCTTTCCTTTCTGCTGACACTTCACATCACCCTTCATATAGAAGACGGTAAGCATTTGAGCTTTCGCACCCAATAGGAAGGCAGTCAGCAATAGGCTCATGAATAATAATCTTTTCATCGCTGTATGTTTTAGTTGTTAGGTTATTGGGGCTGAGATTCATGTGGTGTTTGTTGTGATTGAGTATCCTGCACAGCAGGCGAATGCGGCTGAGTCTGTGGCACAAGACTCGAATAACGGAGCCATTTCCATCCGAATCGTTTATAGAGAAGTGGCAGGACAATGCTATAGGTCACCTTCGTGAATGCCACAAGCTTGATGAAGTCGGGCAGAAGGGCATGCAACCCTAAAGTGGTGTTGAAGACCGTAAACGAGATGTAGGCCACATACTGAAGGATCATCGTGATGATATATGTGGTTGCCAAAGTGAAGAGACCTTGCTTGATGGCGAATTTAAGCAGATTGCTGGATTCGGCATCGAGTTTGATGTCGATGAGGTAGAGCACATACGTATAGATAAAGCACACGATCAAGCACAGCAGCATCAGCCACCACGTGCTGACGCTTTTTACCCCTTCAAAATGAAGGATAGACTGCACTGCATAGGCATGAATCTCCACACCTTGCATCATGCCGAGGGGAGTGAGATGGCTGTCTCCCCTGTCGCGCATGTCGCCCACAAGCACTATACGGTCGCGAATGAGGTCGGGATCGAGTTGGTCGGCTGTCATGCAGGGGAAGTCAGTGGGTTCAAAACGTATGATGGATTCATTATTGATGGTGTCGGAATCGTCCAGATAGTCTCTCGCCACCTGGGCAGCAAACGACCATACGACCTGCCCTTCCGCACGTTGTCTGAGGCTGTATTTGCTGATAGGCCGACCAGGTTCATCCTGCACCAGATTGGCGTACCCTTCATCCAGAGGAATAAAGTTTTCGCCGGCTTGTGGTTCTGCAAAAAAAGGATGGGACACATGTTTGAATCCATGCAACGAACTGCTGAAAGAGTCGAGCTGACAAACGAACACCGTCTTGTCGGATATGAGTGTTGCTGTCTCAGCAAGCGTAGAGTCAACCTGAGCGACAAAAGAGTTGTCTCTCTCCCTGGATGGTGGGAAAAAGACATCGACCCCCATGCGCTTGGGTTCCATTAAATAGATAGTTTCAAGCAGTTCAGCAATTTCCGCACGAGCTGTAGGGCCATAAATGTCGCTGATATCCACGATGGCGATTTCCTCTGATTTCACGGGTGCAGTCTGTTTGCTTTGTATGTCGTAGCTCAGGCTGCTGGCCGCTTCGTCCGACGTCGCGCTCATGTGGAGCAACGACGTGCCATAAAGCCAACTATGGATAGGCAGGAACAACAGTGACAACAGTATGACTGCCACCATGTCCCACAGAATTTTACGTCCTATTTTGTTCTTGCCCTTCATATCCAGCAATTTGGCTGCTTTCCACCGTGCCAGCACAAAACATCATAACAAAGATTCATTTTGGTCATGGCCGATGGTAATCGTGGCAAATATAGGAATAATATTGGAATTACATCGAATAAGTTCATGAAAAAAGCAAATGCAAACAAATGCAAACAAAATGCAAACTCTTCTCAACCCACTTATTGCATGAAAAACTCTACTTTTGCCAACTCAATCACATCAAAAACCACATGAAACAATTTCTCTTGCTTCTGATGTCATTCCTTTTACTGACAGAATGCAACCATCGCCACAACAATGAAGACACATTCTTTCTTCATGGCATCTGGACATTGCGACATGCTGAATACCCATTAGGCAACACCTACGATTATCCGATGAACGGAAACACCATGTGTCATATCTACGACACAGACAGCACACTCTATGAATGCAGACTGGCTACCACGATCTCTGGACCTGTCATCATTCCCGAAACTCAATTTGGTGTAAGGATCATCGACCGAGGCAACAGTTATCTGTATTTGGAAGACGACGACCCACAGCCACTGACCATCGTAAACGACACTACCATCATCATCCAGCGACACGGCGTGCTCTGCACATGGGTCAAAGCCACCAATCTCGAACAAGAGTGGGGCGATGAAATTCTGGCCATTGTCAGAGAAGATCTGAAATGCTCGACAAATGGAAATGAACATCGCTATATCTTTTCTGCTAAGGAACGGGAACAAGCAAGTGTCATTCGATGGTTCACACTATCCACCATCATCATCCTCCTCATCTCACTCCTGATTGCTTTGTCCGCCATCACTTACAAAAAGGAAAAGCAAAGGTTGCAACTACAACTACAACAAATCCAGGAAGTGAAAGAGAACCGTCCCCAATCGGTCAGACAAATGATTGAAACAGAGGAAAACGCCTTCTTCGCATCCAACATCTACCAGTCCATACATCAGCGTATCTCTTCAGGACAACCATTCAAAGCAACAGAGTGGAACGATATTGAGCAACAGCTGAAGAAAGTCTATCCCGGCTTCATCAGCCAAATACGTTCACTCTACCCGATGTCGGAACTCGAATATCATGTTTGCCTGCTCATCAAGCTACGCATTCCACCCACCGAAATCGCCGCAGTACTATCACGCGACACAAGCACCATCAGCACAGTACGCAGCCGATTGGTATCCAAGGTTTTTGGTCGAAAAGGAGGAGCCAAGGAATGGGATGATTTCATCTTCTCTATCGGGAAATAAGTATTTGCAAATCGTTTGCATGTAAAAAGCAAAGTAAATGCAAATCCGAAAATTTGGTACGGCAACGATTTCATCTGTACTTTTGCCTCGGATTTGATACAACACTATACCCAAGTATTAACCCTTAACAACAAAACGATGATGAAACAAAAAATGTTTTTTCTGATGGCAGCCTTACTCATGTACGCTGCACATGTCAATGCACAGACGACGAAAGTCGAAGACAAGGACCTGATTGGTGTTTGGCTCATGGAGTCGATGCAGCATGAAGGCGGAAAGAAGATTGTTTGCGGAAAAGAAACGGGCTATGCCCAATTCAAATATTACGGAGCGGACGGTGAGTACGCCTGTGCAGAGATAGCCTTGAGCAAAGATGGCAAGTGCGTGGTGATGCCCCACGAATACGGTACCTACACTTTCAAGAACGGCGAATACAGTGAGATGGGGCGCCCATCTTCGAAAGGAGATATGCAACTGATTGACAAGACCACCTTCAAAGGACGGTGGAAAACTCGCCACGATGTATGGAAGAAACAAACAGCCATGCCCGACAAACTGGTGAAGTACATCATTGATTGCTGCAAGATGAAGAACATGCCTTCCGACATCCAGCAAAGCATGAAACAGCATATATTCAAATAGTGCACAACACGAATAATCGTACCACGGAATGCTTCATAAAAAACAATTAAGTTGACAAAATCAAACAAGACCTCCAGAACAATGAGGTCCTCGACCTCGCACCATCAGGGATGACAGCGCGAGGTCATTATTTGCATCTGGTTGCTTGTCATTCGGTCACAATGCCCGCATTGCTTCCACATTCCGCACAGCCAGCAGCTGAAGAAATCCTTCCAAATGAGCTGAAAGACAATTTATAGAAGCCCCCTAAAGGAAATATTGTTGATTTTTGATTCTATATTTGCGAATTGCAAGAAATGTTTTTAAATTTGCATGAAACTAACATAACTTATTCCAACTACAATGATGAAAAGACTTCTCCTTTCCGTTTTTTTGATGATTATCGCGGTCACCAACCTCTCTGCCCAAAGCACTTTCAGCAGTTCAATCGTCGCTGACGAAGGGGCATGGTGTTGGTTTGCCGACCCACGCGCCCTGCACTACGAGAATGCTGACGGCAGCATCAATGCCACTTACATCGGCTATATCGACGTACATGGCAATGTGAAAGCCTCACAATACGACTGGAACACAGGCCAAAAGACAGACGTGCTGGTACGCAGCTATTTCCAGCCCGACGACCACAACAACCCCACATTCTTGATCCTGCCAGATGAGCGCGTAATGATTTTCTACACCCGCCATACCGACGAACCCAAGATATGGTACCGCATATCGAGCAAACCAGGCGACATCACTTCCCTTGGTGAGGAGAAGTACCTCGCTACCGCCAACAACACCACCTATCCCTCGCCCTTCATCCTCAGCGACGACCCCAATCATATCTACCTCTGCTGGCGCGGCATCAACTGGCATCCTACCCTCGCCCGCCTGACCATGCCCGACGAGAACGACAACTGCAAATTCGATTTCGGTCCCAAGCAAATCGTACAATCAACGGGAGCCAGACCATACGCCAAATACCAGAGCAACGGCAAGGACAAAATCTATGTGTCATATACCACAGGACATCCCGACAACGAGATGCCCGACTGGCTCTATTTCAACGTCATCGACATCAACAAGGGCAATGGCCCCATCCTTCGCGACGTGAACGGCAAGCAACTCTCCGTCATCAACAACGGCGTGTTCAATGTCAACAAGACCACCGGCTACGCCAACACCTACCCCGCCACCATCATCGACAACTCAGCCAATGTTCGCAACTGGGTGTGGCAAATCACCATTGACAAGGACGAGCATCCCGTAGTGGCCTATCCACATATCGACAACGAGAAGACCACCCACGTCTATTGGTATGCCCGCTGGACAGGCAAAGAATGGCAGCGCACATGGGTGCAATACGGTGGACACGCCTTCCATAAGAACTGGAACTCCACCGAACGATGCTACAGCGGCGGTATGGCCATCGACCCCGACAACATCAACGACCTCTACCTCAGCATCCCCACCAAGAACGGAGCCTACAACAAGGATGGAGTATATGAGATCTGGAAATACACCATCGCCGACGACGGCAAAGTCGCCAGTTCGGAACAAATCACCAAAGACTCAAAGAAGAACAACGTACGTCCCTTCATCATCCCCGGCAGCAAGAATTCCAAACTACGCCTGGCCTGGATGAACGGCGACTACTATTATTGGATCGTACGTCAGGGATACCCCTTGGGCTACCCCACCGCCATCCACTGCGACTACGAATGGACAGAGGAACTGACACAAGAGGATCCCGACCAAGAGCGCCCCGACTGCATCTGCTTCGGTCCTGGCGAGACATTCCATGTAGCCTTCGCCATGAACGCCGCCAAATACGAAGGTACATTGCTCGTTGTTGGCGACGACCGCGCAGGAGGCCACGGCTTGAGCTATAGCATCGATGCCACCGACCAACGCCCTGTGGTCAGAATCAACGGAAAGACCTACAAGAGTCAGAACCGCCTGTTCACCAGTGATGACTGGGCCACCAAGTCGTCGGGCACTTCAGGCGACAACCACCCCACAAAACTCAACACATGGATCCTGAGCATCAGCTGCGACAACAACCGTCTCATCACCTACCGCAACGGCCTTGTTGACCAAGTGATTGCACTTGAGGAAGACGACTTCTACAACAGTACAGTTGATAACATTTTCGATGAAAAGACCGCCGAAGGCCACCAGATTCTGACTTTTACAGAGGTTTATGCCTGCCAGTCGCCCATGACTGTTCAAGAGACCATTGCCAAACTACAATTGCAATTAGACGCTGAAAAAGCTGAAAACGCCTTGAAGATGCTCAACCTGCCAGCAGAGACCCGCACCGACTTGGTATTGCCATCCATCATCTCTGGTCTTGAAGTCAACTGGACATCAACTGACGAGGCAGCCATCACGTCCGATGGTGTTCTCGCCCCACTTGCCAAGGACAAAAATGTGACCCTCACAGCCACCATTCTCGACAAAAGCCGCACATTCGAGGTCAAAGCACTTGCACGCGATATTCCCCAAAACCTCCGCTACAGCAAGGATGATATCGACTTGACCAAGAACACCGCCTCAGGCTTCAACAGCAACACCTACGTAGTTGCCCCCGAAGGGCTGCTCAACGGACTTCGCTCCTACACCATCCTTTTGACCGCCAACATCAAGAGCATGACCAAGCAGCCACGCCTCTATGACTTCGGATCCGGCTCTGGCAACAGCCTCTTCCTACGCGCCGATGCACTTGCTGCCGGTATCAAATACAACGGCGGAACGACAACCATGGTCAGCAGTCCGACCAAACTCCAGACAGGCAAAGACTATAAACTGGCCGTCAGCTATGATGCAGCCACCCACAAGACCACCATTTATATCGACGGACAAGAAGATATCAGCGGCACAGCCAACCAAACGGAAGCCTATCAACTGGCAGAGCTGGCCACAGACTCACGCAACTACATCGGACGCACACAGTGGTGGGACGGTGCCTACAGTGCCGACAACCAGGATTTCTGCGGCACCATCGATGGTTTCCGGCTCTACGACGTTTGTCTCACCCAAAAGGAAATCTGCCAGTTGCAGAACGTCCCTTTTGAGCAAAAGGAGCTCCCCACAGAGCTCCTGAACGGTGACTTCGAAGCCAGTTATTCCGTACAGGCAGGCAGTGGCGTGAGCAACGACCGTGCCATCTACATACCCGAAGGATGGACAGTGGACCGCACTAACGGCAACAGCAACGACATCACAGCCCTTCGCGCAGGCGACCTCTATTTCGACCGTTTCTTCGGTGCCCTTGACCACCCCGCCAGCCACGGCCAGCAAACCTATTGGATCCGGCAGAACTGGGGAACCCCCACTCAGACCCTCTCTCAGGAATTACGTCTTCCTGAAGGCAAGTACATCTTCACATGCGACCTGTGGAAAAGCGGCCTTGGCGGCGATGCCATCGTCAGCATCACCACCGAAGGTGGCAGCACCATCAAATCGGAAACATTGGAGAACAAACCGGAATGGCAGACCATAAGCCTCAATTTCGAAAGCGACGGCACAGCCTCCACCACCATCATCCTCTCCGCTATCCACAACAGCGACGGATCGGAGAAAATCATCGGCTGGGACAACGTTGTATTGACAAAGGAAGAGATCAACAGCATCGAATCCATCATGATCCAAAACGACAATAGCGACGCCAAGACAACCTACGACCTCAGTGGCCGACCAGTGGGAAAAGTCACTCCTGGCATCTACATCCAGAATCGCAAGAAAATCGTCGTGAAATAATCCCGAGATCTTCCGAGTTCGCCTCACATTCCTCATCCTCCGAACCATCTGAATGTTCAGAATACTCAAAAAAATCAATAACACCACTATGAAAAAAATCGTATTGATGCTCAGCATCCTGCTCGCTGTGTGCCCATCGATCACAGCCCAGAAAAAGAAAAAACAGCAGCAACCACCAGCCCAGCCTGAGAAGAAAGAGGTGAAGCTGAAATACAAAAACGGTCTGATGAACGTGGCCCAGGACAAGGAGAACTGGTTTTTCCAGATTGCCGATTCCCTCTTGGGACGTCCTATCCTCACCGTCACCCGTTATGTGTCCACCCCAGTGAGTGCCGGCACATACGGTGGTGAGATGGCCAATAGCCAGGTTCTCTATTGGGAGAAGGTCAACGACACGAAGATGATCCTCCGTTCGATGATGTACGATGCCGTAGCCGACCCTTCAGACACCATTGCCAGAGCCGTTCGCGCCAGCAATGAAGACCCTATCGTTGGAGCTTTCAAGATTGAAGCCACCGACAAGGACAAGCAAGGACACAAATTATACAAACTGAACGTAGGAGGATTCTTCAATAGCGACAACCAAGTCATCGGTCTCAGCACTGGTGGCAAGAACACCTTTGGAGTGACTGGATTGATTGGCGACCGCAGCTATATCAAGTCCATCGACACCTACCCCATCAATACTGAGGTGAAAACCATCAAGACCTATTCATCGAGACCAGGCAACTCACTGACTGCCGGACAGGAAACAGGAGTCGTGACATTGGGACTGAACGTCTCGTTCGTGGTGCTTCCAAAGGAGCCCATGCAAGCCCGCTACTTCGACTCCCGCGTGGGTTACTTCACCGATGCGCACACCCTTTACAGCGACAAACAGCAACAAGTCAAGAACATGCGCCCCATCACCCGTTGGCGCTTGGAGCCTAAGGACGAGGACATCGCCAAGATGCGCCGTGGAGAATTGGTGGAGCCCAAGAAACAAATCGTCTATTACATTGACCCAGCCACTCCCAAGCAATGGCGCAAATACCTGATCCAAGGCGTGGAAGACTGGAACGTAGCCTTTGAACAAGCAGGTTTCAAGAACGCCATCACCGCCAAGGAATGGCCCAACGACTCAACAATGAGCCTGGAGGATGCCCGTTTCTCCGTCATTCGCTACTTAGCCTCCCCCATCTCCAACGCCTACGGTCCACAAGTGCACGACCCCCGCAGTGGTGAAATCATCGAATCGCACATCGGTTGGTACCACAACGTGATGCAATTGGTGCACGACTGGTATATGATCCAGGCAGGAGCCGTGGATGAAAGGGCCAGGAAGATGAAGTTCGACGAAGACCTCATGGGTGAGTTGATACGTTTTGTGAGCAGCCACGAGGTGGGTCATACCCTTGGACTGCGCCACAACATGGGTGCCAGCAGCGCCACCCCTGTTGACAGTCTCCGCGACAAGGCATGGGTGGAAAAATACGGCCATACCTCTTCCATCATGGACTACGCCCGTTTCAATTATGTGGCCCAACCCGAGGACGGCATCAGTGAGAAAGGCATCTTCCCACGCATCAACGACTACGACAAATGGGCCATCCGCTGGGGCTACAGCCCAATGTACAACGACTACATGCCTCAGGACTCGGAATACAAATACCAGTTGATGGATCCAGAAAGCGAACGACGCGCGCTCAACAAAATGGTCGTGGAGCAACTGGCCAAGAGTCGCCGCTACTGGTTTGGTGGCGAAGGTTACGACAATGACCCCTTAGCTCAGACCGAAGATTTGGGCAACGACAACATGAAAGCCAGCGACTACGGCGTGATGAACCTCAAGCGCATCGGACCGAAACTGGCCGACTGGATATATGAAGAGGGCAACTTAGGTGACAACCTCTCCCAAGCCTACTCCAGCCTGACCGGTCAGTTCAACCGCTACATTGGTCATGTGATGAACAACATAGGCGGCGTCTATCACAACTACAAGAGTGTGGAACAGCGAGGCGCAGTCTTCACTCCCGTGGAGCGCGACCGACAAGTACGCGCCTTGGAATGGCTCGACAAGAATGTGCTGAACGAACCTACTTGGATCATCTCCTACCCCTACATCCGCCGTGTGACCAACGACCCGCAGAGCATCACCCTGCAGTTCGGCAACCGCGTAGTGTCGAAACTGTTCTCGCCATCCACCCTGCGCTACATCTGCGTCAACAATACTTACAAGCCCGATGAATATATCCGCGACATCGTAGGAAAAGTGTTCAAGGAGACCAGCACAGGACAAGCAGTCACCCCCTACCGCATCGCTTTGCAACGCTCTGCCCTGTCATATACGATATCAGCCCTTGAAATGGTCAAGGGATCCAATGGATCCATTTCCATCTGCACACCCTACATCTACGACATGCTGATGAAAATCCAGCAACGCCTGCGCAGCGCATCGCCATCCGACAACACAACCAAGATGCACTACCAAGCCATGTTGCAGGAAATCAAACTATGCCTCGAAGGGAAATAAGCCGACAACGACATACAAACAGATAGATTTATATACAAATATAAGTATTAACAGAAATAAAATTATAACATCCTAAAATCCTATGAAACGCCTACTTATCATCCTGTCAGCCTTATTCTGTGCGGCAAACATCTACGCACAGAAAATAGAAAAAGGGAAAGACATCTTTTCCGACACCGACATCACTGCCATGAACGCTTTCATCGACAATCTGATGTCGCGAATGACACTGGAAGAGAAACTCGGACAACTCAACCAACTGCCAGGTGGCAGCATCGTGACAGGCGCTCCATTGGATTCCCCAACAGGCAGACTCATTGCAGAAGGCAAACTGGGTTCGGTCTTCAATGTCAAAGGAGTGGAAGAAACCCACGCCCTGCAGAAAGTAGCGGTGGAACAAAGCCGACTCGGCATTCCGCTGCTGGTGGCCATGGACGTCATCCATGGTTATGAAACAATGTTCCCCGTGCCTCTCGGCATGTCGTGCACCTGGGATATGGATGCCATTTACGAGTCAGCCTGCATTGCCGCTGAGGAAAGTGCCGCCAACGGTGTGGCATGGACCTTCAGCCCTATGGTTGATATCGCCCTCGACGCCCGCTGGGGTCGTCAAGCAGAGAGTGCGGGCGAGGATCCCTATTTGGGCAGCAAAGTGGCCGAGGCCATGGTCAAGGGCTACCAAACCCAGATCATGGCTTGCGTGAAACACTTCGCCCTTTATGGCGGTGCAGAGGCAGGACTGGACTATCAAACCGTTGACATGAGCCGTCAGCGCATGTTCAACCAGTACTTTCCGCCCTACAAGGCAGCTGTGGAGGCAGGTGTAGGCAGTGTGATGTCGTCGTTCAACATCGTTGACGGCATTCCTGCCACTGCCAACCGCTGGCTGATTACAGACGTGCTCCGCCAGCAGTGGGGTTTCAAAGGATTGCTGGTCACCGACTATGCTTCGATAGCAGAGATGAACATCCATGGACTGGGTGAACTTCAGGAGAACAGCGTTCGGGCATTGCTCGCTGGCACCGACATGGACATGTGCGCCAACGGTTTCCTTGGCACCTTAGCGCAGTCGCTCAGTGAGGGCAAGGTGACACAAGCCGACATCGACCGCGCCTGCCGCCATGTGTTGGAAGCGAAGTACAAGTTAGGATTGTTCAAGGACCCATACCGATTCGGTGACAAGAAGAAAGCCAAAGCCGTCACTTACTGTGAAGCCAACCGCAAGGCCGCTCGACGTATCACCGCTGAGAGTTTCGTGCTGCTGAAGAACGATGCTTACCATGGACAGTCACTGCTTCCACTCAAAAAACAAGGAACCATCGCCCTGATAGGTCCATTGGTGGATACCCGCACCGATATTTCTGGCACCTGGTCCACCGTTCAAGCCCCTGAGAAATACAAAACCCTGCGTGAAGGATTCCAGGACGCACTCAAAGGCAAAGCCACCCTGCTCTGCGCACAAGGTTGCAACCTCCTCGACAACAAGAAGACACAGGAAACCGTGGCTCGGGGTCATGGCAACGAGCCCATCCCATTTGTGGATGCCGATGCCGCACTGCAAGATGCCGTCGCTATTGCCAAGCAATCGGATGTAGTGGTGTGCGCTTTGGGTGAATGCGCATGGATGAGTGGCGAAGGCACCAGCAGGAGCCAGCTCGAGCTATATGCTCCACAGCGACGTCTGCTTGAAGCGCTATCCGCCCTTGGCAAGCCTATTGTCCTGCTCAACTTTGCAGGCCGTGCCACAGCCCTTCAATGGGAAGACGAGCACCTCCCCGCCATCATGAATGTTTGGTTTGGCAGTGAATGTGCCGATGCACTATGCGACGTGCTGTTTGGCGAGGTGTCACCCTCTGGTCGTCTGACCGTGTCGATGCCCCGTGTCACGGGTCAGGAACCGCTTTACTACAACCGCCTACCCTCCGGTCGTCCTGTAGCTGACGGTACGAGTGATTACTCAGTATTCACCGGCAACTACATCGATGTGGCCCAAGGACCACTTTATCCCTTTGGCTATGGTCTCACCTACAGCACATTCAGCTACTCAGCTCCACGCCTGAGTGCCAACGAAATGACATCCAAGGGCAGTGTGGAAGCAACAGTCACAGTCACCAACACAGGCAGCAGAGAAGCCACAGAAGTAGTGCAACTCTACATCCACGACCGTGCGGCAAGCATCAGCCGCCCCGTGAAAGAGCTGAAAGACTTCCGACGCATCACACTCAAAGCGGGCGAGAGCCAGGAAGTCACCTTCCGCATCACTGCCGACAAACTCAGTTTCTACAACTACGACCTGCAGTACGTGCTTGAGCCAGGCGAGTTCGACATCATGACAGGTCCTGACAGCCAGAACGTGCAAAGCACACTGCTCACAGTAAAATAGAAAAGCGATCAACATGCCTAAGACCATACAGATCATCAATGGAGACTTCGCCAGCCAACAGCCTTTGCAACTCGCTCCAGGCATCAAGGCAGGCTTCCCCTCCCCCGCCGATGACTATCACCATGACAGCCTCGACTTCAACCGCGACCTCATCCGACATCCCGAAGCGACTTTCTATGGTCGGGTAGTCGGCGACTCGATGATCGATGCCGGCATCAACGATGGTGACATCGCAGTCATCGACCGATCCATAGAGGCTAAAGAAGGTGATGTGGTGGTGGCTTACGTCAACGAAGAATTCACCATCAAGTACCTCGACCTCACACACAAGGACGAGGGCTACATCGAACTGCGGCCCGCCAACAAGAACTACAAGCCCATCCGCATAGACGCGGATGACGACTTCGAGGTCTGGGGGGTAGTGTTATGGACCATCAAACCCATGCACAGTCTCTGAACAATCATCCTGGCTCCGCTTGCCTCATCCTCGCCGAAGTTCAGCGCTAAGGCGCAGGATCTGGTTCTTATCACATTCTTTCTCAACACGCTCATTGCATTCTATTAGTCATTCATTTCTATCACCATGTACGGCATCATAGACTGCGACAACTGCTATGTCTCCTGCGAGAGAGTTTTCCGTCCCGACCTGAACGGAAAACCTGTTGTAGTGCTGTCGAACAATGACGGATGTGTGGTGGCTCGTAGCAATGAAGCCAAGCGAATGGGCATCAAGGCCGGCACACCCTATTATCAGTTGGCCGAACTCTTTCCAGGACAGAAAATCGCAGTCTTCTCATCCAACTATGAACTTTATGGTGAACTGACAGGCCGCGTGGTGGATATCATCCGCAAGGAGGTACCGGCCTATTTCCGCTATTCCATCGACGAGTGTTTCGTCTATCTTGACGGCATGGAACATCTGGACCTGAAACAATGGGGTGAGACCTTGCACAAGAAGATACGCCAATATGTGGGCATGCCCGTTAGCATCGGGCTGGCTCCCAACAAGACCTTGGCAAAAACAGCATCTTATTTTGCCAAGAAGTACCAAGGCTACCGTCACTGCTGCTTGATCGACTCTGATGAAAAACGACGTAAGGCCCTCAAACTTTTCCCTATCGACGAGGTTTGGGGCATTGGTCGTCGCTATGCAGCCAAACTGCAGAGCATGGGCATCCACACAGCCTACGATTTCGCAGAATGTCATTTGGAATGGGTGCGACTGACTTTCCGCAATATTGTCATCGAGCGCACTTGGCGTGAACTGAACGGGGAGGACTGTGTGCCCAACGAGCAACTGGCCAACAAAAAAAGCATCTGCACCAGCCGCAGTTTCAATGGCATGGTCGCCGACTTCCCCACCCTCCGCACCCATGTGGCGAACTATGCAGCCCGCTGTGCCGAAAAGCTCAGGATGCAGCGCACAGTAGCCTCCATCGTAGGAGTATTTGCCCATACCAACCCATTCCGTGAAGACCTGGCACAATACTACAACTTCCAGGAACAGCGACTGCTCACGCCAAGCAGTTCCACCACAACCATCGTACAGGCTGCCACAGATGTTTTGCAGAAAATCTTTCGAGAAGGCTACCAATACAAGAAAGCGGGCGTCATCGTCATGGGCATCGGACCCAACAATGCCATACAGCAGGACCTGTTCGACATCAATGCCGAACAGTTTGAGAAGATGCGTCGTCTCGACGCCGTGGTCGATCGCATCAACCGCCTTCACGGCACCGAAACCATTGTACTCGGCTCGCAACAATACACCCGAAAGGATGGCAAAGGCAAAGCGGATGTCTTTGCCAACGCCATCAAACACGACTTCCGCAGCAAGAATCCCACTACCCGCTGGAGCGATATCATCATCCTGAAATAAGCAAACGTTTTTGATCATACAATCAAAATAATCAAAAAAACGGCCTTATTTCACAAAAAAAAGATCTTACCGTGTGATATTCTACACATTTTCGTCTATAACAAGTAGAATACAAAAAATCAAGAGCAGGGCCGTTTTTACGGCAATGAATCACAAACATAAGCAGTAAGACAAGATGTCAAACGACGATAAGACACTCATTCAACGCATCAACGACGGAGCAGCTAAAGATTTCGGCTTGTAGGTCAACCGCTATGGTCCAACACTCATGTCGTTTGTCGGACGTATCGTCGGACAGCAAGAAGATGCAGAGGATGTCGTGCAGAACACCTTCGTTGCCGCTTATGAACATTGGAAAAGCTATGACCCACTGAAAGCCTCCTTATCGACGTGGTTGCAGCGCATCGCCTACCATGAGGCTCTCTACCATCTGAGAAAGCGAAAACGGCAGGTGACGTTGCAATTTGAAGTAAGCGAGGACATTCCAGACGAACTACCTGAGACCACGACTTCCGAACGACTGGACGAAGCCATACAGATGCTTTCGCCAGAAGACCAGATGCTGCTGCACCTCTACTATTTCGACCAACTCCCACTGAAAGATATTGCATACATCACTGTCAAAGCAGATGCAGATCTTCCACGAGAAACATCAAGGCTCAGCAGCCAGCTCTACCGAATACGACAAAGACTCAGAATCATCTTAACCAGCACGAACAATGAATAACGATAAGCAACAACTTTTCAAGCAAGCCTTGCAACGACAAAATGAAAAGGCTGCAAAGATGAAGATGCCAGAAGACATGGAACGACGAGTGATGGAACGCATCAATCGCAAGCAATCGAATCGACACTGGATATATGCGCTTTCCATTTCATCCGCTGCGGCACTGATTATACTATTCTTCACCTTTGGAAATGTCATCACCCCCCGAAATGGCGGTAGCACTGAACTCATAGCCCAATCTGACTCCACAAGGCCTGCCACAAGACCCACCATCAGCAAAGAAAAGAATCATCCACAGAGTAAAAAAGAGAACAAGGATACAGTTGACACTGTAAGGACGATGATGGAAAAATACCGTATGCCTCGCCCGCCCAAACATTACATGGCAAAACAACAGACAAAGACGAAGGAGCAAACCATACAGACCGGACCAACCATCATTTCGGAATCAGCCAACCCTTCACCAGCTGATGTCGGAAACGCCACTGAACCGTACCTTGTAGAAGCAAAAGAACTTATGGAAAAAACTCTTGAGGAAGAAAAGAATAAAATGATTATGGAAATGACGGCAACATACAAGAATGACATCCAAGGCGACTACCAAGATTTGAAAAAAGAAATCAGACAGCGTGGCGAGCGTTTCGCTCAACAAACAGAAATGGCATTGAACGAAGACTTTTAATCACTAAACCGACTATATATATGAAAAGAATCACTTTGGCGTTGTACGCCACCTTCATCACCCTCTGTACTTTCGCCCAGGGACAAATACAGACGAGATTGCAAAGTCGTCCAGAGATTGACAGCCTCATCCGTTTCGTGAAGTCTCAAGGAGGCAAGGCTTCCATATCCTATCATTATGACGGACGCCTCCACAAGACAATCAACATAAACTGTCATTTGGTGAACGAGCAACCCCCTACTCCCTCAACAGGAGATGAAAAGCAAGACACCCAGAATATGGCTATGCACAAATTCCGCTTGACTCAGTCTGAAAAGGAGAAAGGAATCTATGACGCGATCCGCAACACCTGCAAGGCACTCAGCAACGATGCCCAGGAAGCTTACATCTGGGAATACCACCGCAATGGAATGGACAGCATCCGATACGCCATCGCATTAGGGCAATATGATGACAGCGACGCGATTAGGTCTTATCAGAATCAAAGGGATATATATTACGATAACGCACCCGAAATACTATCCTTCCGTTACGACACTTATTCCAATAATCCCAACGGTTACTGGAAAGGATTCGGAAGTTTACGATATGACTACGCACCAGACCGTGATTATAAGAAAATCACCGAGTTCAGGCCATTCAATCGAGAAGAGTACACCAAACAAATAAGCCCCATCCTGAAGCAGAAAGGCATCACAAGCCGACAGTTCTATGTCTATCACGACAGTACTTATACGTTTGCCGATAAAAAAGATCTGGATGACGACTTTACAATTCGAGTAAACAGCATCACCCCCAAACAGCAGAAAAGCGAAACAAGAGGAACTGTCTATACAATCCAATCCAAGGAATTGGCAGATTCAGTGTTGAGCCAACTGGTGAATGTCACATGGAATTTTCTGGAGAATAACCCTGAAATGGATTTCAAGTTCTCTCCCGACAACAACTATGCACTTAGAGGATTGACTGAACTCTTCCAACATTTCAGCCATGAGAGAGTTCCGAGTTTCTACCACATTTACTTGAACCATGTGGACAATAAAGAATTCAACATCCTTGTCGTTGAAGGCACAGGCGATATGATCATCCCCTCAGAATGGCTCATCCTCAAGAGTTGGAAAAACGGAAAGATTGACTACAACAAAAAAATGAAAGACATCACTCCTCAACAAGCCAGAGACAACACCAGATACGGAAGAATGTTCATCAAAAGGCAATTCACCCCCATTGACGAGATGAGGAATCAATAAAAACAGACGTACACCAAGCGATGCAGTATCACCAGTTTGAGCTGCATCGCTTTTTGATATTTGATAGAAAAGTAAAAAAAGGGACTACTCTCACGAGCGGTCCCTTGAAAAGAAAGTCTTAAATCTAATACCATGAAATACGATGCAAAGTTATCGTTTTATTTCATTTCTCCCAAATTTTTTGTGCCCAAAATATTCTTTTTGGAAAACTTTCTTGCTTTTTCTTTCCACAAAAGTGAAAAAAAATAGAGACCATGAGAATTTTTGATTTATTTCTTTTATCTTTGGCACACAAAAGGTACAACTCAAACAAAAACGAATATGAAAATAAGACAATTCATCACTATGATCGTATTCCTGTTGTCAATAACAGCAGGAGCACAGGACTACGGTCCTTACACCGAGATTGCACAAGGATGGGAACGGAAGACAATCAACAACGTACCCTCGGCAAAATTATCAGACCTTGTCAAGAAGTTCAACCAAACTTGGCCTACCGATTTTGCCACAGATGCCTACAACGTCATGAAACAGGGATTGGCAGAGAAAATGCTCGACGACAACACCGGCTATAAGATTATTTACGATGCCAAGAACGGCTATGTGGAGGCATCCGATGAAGGCAGCGACCTTGGCCACATGTCGGCTTGCGTGTGGAGGCGTTCCAATGGACATAGCCTTTTTGCCATCTGCATGGGACAACCAACAGATCCTGATGTTGAGATCATCTGCTTCTACGATTACAACCCGAACACCAAAACGCTCACTCCTGTTCCCGACATCCTCGGTTCCTGGCCACGCAAAGGAAATGGCCACATCGAATACGGATTGCCTCAGAAAGGCAAGGAACTCATCATTTCAGAATGGACTAACGACACATTCCAGCTATACATCCACCACTTCAAATGGGATGGTATGAAACCCGTCTTCGACTATACTAATCATATAGAGGACCCAGAAGAATACTTTCAGACGAATCATATCCAGGTACAGTTCAAAGGCAGCAGCCCCAACATCAGCGACTTCGTCACCGCCATCCTCTCACAAGAAGAGCTCGGTGAATGCTTAGGGGCAGTTAGCGACGACTGGAGTCTCAGACAACGTGGACAGAAATTGCCCGAGAGCGTGCAATTCACCGTTGACGAGCGAAATGGATTCATCCGTTACGACAAGGTCTATCCCCCACTTGAAAGTGCTTATACAGAATTCTGCTTTTGGAACTGCTCCGATGGCAAGCACAAACTCATTGGAACAAACTCAGGTGCGATAATGGACAACAAGCCTGTAGAAACGGAATGCACAGGCTTATGGTTCTACATCTACGACAACCAGACCAAGACAATGACCTCACTCTCGCCATCTGAAGTGGGAGCCATCATCGACGCCAACACAACTGTCACTTATGCTCTTCCTCGCTCTGGAAAAAACATTGAAGCCACCATCCACAATCCAGGCAAAACGGTGAAAAAGATTCTGATATGGAATGGTGATGGCTTTTCGCAATGAACTTTGTGAGCCATGATTGATATGTGATAGGATATGTTACATTTCAATATTTCATTATCACCAATTGTCACTATTTTTGCCAAGAGATTTCGTCATAAACAATTATCAAACAACGGCAATAATATGAGAACAAGACTTTTGGCATTATTATGCGTGGTGCTGATGGCAACTTCTGCAACAGCACAGAAAAACAAACAAGCCACCTTCGACACTTACAAGTGGGACTTTGGGAACGTGAATGCCCACTTAGGGGCCGTTTGCCACACCTTCACCCTTCAGAACAAGTCGAAAACACCAATACGCATCGCCAAGGATATACCGAGCTGCGAATGTATTTCAGCGCAATATAGCGACAAGCCCATCCAGCCAGGCGAGAAGGCGGATGTGATGCTGGTCTTTGATCCAGCCACAGCCACAGGAAAAACCTACCGCAGCATAGAGTTGATCGACCAGGACGGGAAAAGTCTGGGCGCTCTGCAAATCAAAGCCATGGTGGACGACACCCAACCGGTTCAAATAGCACAGCCACAAGGACTTGTCACCAACGGTATAGCGAAGTCGCTTCCACCCTATCCATTCCTCGACCCGCAACTCAGCTATGAGGCTCGTGTGGAAAACCTCATTTCCTTGCTCACACCCGAAGAGAAAGTGGGCTTGATGATGAACAAATCTGTGTCTGTCGATCGATTGGGCATTCCTTCTTACAACTGGTGGAGCGAAGCCTGCCATGGAGTGCGACAAGGAGGCTACACGGTCTTCCCTCAGCCCATCGGTATGGCCGCCGCTTTCAATCCCCAGCAAGTCTATGATGTGTTCAGTAGTGTCAGCGACGAAGCACGCGCCAACTGGAACAGGTCCGACCACGCTATCTACAATGTGCCCATGGGTGTCACCTACTATCCAGGCAATCCCGAACTGACATTCTGGTGCCCTAATGTCAACATCTTCCGTGACCCACGTTGGGGCCGCGGACAAGAGACCTGCGGTGAAGACCCTTATCTCAATGCTGTGCTGGGTGTGCAGACCGTACTGGGCATGCAGGGCAACGACGACCATTATTTCAAGACCCATGCTTGCGCCAAGCACTACGCAGTGCACAGTGGGCCCGAACCCCTGCGCCACAGCTACAATGCCAGCGTATCGATGCGCGACCTCTGGGAAACCTATCTGCCCGCTTTCAAAGCACTAGTGAAGAAAGGAAACGTACGCGAGGTGATGTGCGCCTACAACCGATACGAAGGACGCCCCTGCTGCACCAGCGACCGACTGCTTGTGGACATTCTGCGACGCAAATGGGGATATGACGGTATCGTTCTGACCGATTGCGATGCCATCAACAACTTCTATAATAAAGGCCAACATGAGACACACCCTGACCCACTCTCCGCATCAGTCGATGCTGTGCTCAACGGTACAGACCTCGAGTGCGGAAAAGTCTTCATGGTACTCACAGAGGCCTTGGAAAAAGGACTCGTCGCAGAGGCAACACTCGACTATCACCTCCGCCGAACTCTTCTCGGACGTTTCGAACTGGGAATGTTCGACCCTGCAGAACGCCTGCCATGGGTGGGGCTGGGAGAGAACGTCATCAGCAGTGAGAAGAACGATGAACTCGCCACACAAGCCGCGCGAGAGTCGATGGTATTGCTGAAGAACGCGGCCACAAACGCCACACAGGGCCAGCCCTTGCTTCCACTATCAAAGAATCTGAAAACCATAGCAGTGATAGGTCCCAACGCCGACGATACGGGTATGCTCAATGGCAACTATGGTGGAACCCCTACCGAAGCCCACACCCATTCCCTGCTATGGGGTATCCGTCAGGCAGTTCCAGGAGCCAACATCATCTACAACAAGGCATGTGAACTCAATGACGACTTCACCACCGTGCCACACCTCCAAGACTTCAACGATGGAAAAGGAGTATTGGTGGAATTCTATAACAACCGCGAACTTTCTGGCGAACCCGCTGTGAAGGACTATTACAAAGAACTGAACTTCAGCACATTCGGCGCATGGGGATTCGCTCAAGGTGTGGAACGCGATGAACTCTCCGTACGTGTGAGTGGTCGGTGGAAAGCTACGTTCACAGGTGAGTTGAAGTATTATTTTGTCACCGACAACGGCTATATCCTTCGCGTGAACGGCGAAGTGGTGGATGAAGGCCAGGCTGGTCGTATGCGCGGTGGATTTGGGCGCCGTACACCTGATTACAAGTCTTTGCCTGTGGAACAGGGTAAGACCTACGACCTCTCTATCGAATACAAGCACGGCAACGGTCAGTTCGCCATGTTGCGCGGTGATATCTGCGAGCGGAAGCTGATTGACTTCTCACCCTTGGCAACAGAGGTGTCTGCAGCCGACGCCATCATCATCATTGGAGGTATCTCTGCCCGAATGGAAGGAGAGGGCGGCGACAAGCAGGATATCGAATTGCCCAGTGTGCAGCAGAGACTGGTACGCGCCATGCATGCTACAGGCAAGCCTGTGGTGTTTGTCAACTGCTCTGGCTCAGCCATCGCCTTCGGTAGTGTGGACGATCAAATCGACGCCTTGTTGCAGGCCTGGTACCCTGGACAGGGTGGTGCACGAGCACTGGCAGATGTTCTCTTCGGCGACTACAATCCCAGTGGCAAGTTGCCCGTCACTTTCTACCGCTCCAACGACGACCTGCCCGACTTCCTTGACTACAGCATGGACAACCGTACATACCGATACTTCCATGGCGAGCCACTCTATGCTTTCGGTTACGGACTGAGTTACACGCAGTTCAACTATGGAAAAGGGAAACTCTCCAGCAGTTCGATGAAAGCAGATGGGAAAGTAACAGTCTCTGTGCCTGTCACCAACACAGGAAAGCGTGAGGGTGCAGAAACGGTGCAGGTTTATGTGAAAGCTCTCGACTATCCAGAAGCGCCCATCAAGTCACTGAAGGGATTCAAAAAAGTTGTCCTGCAACCGGGACAGACTGTCCAAGCCGAGATCACTCTCGATGGCGAGGCTTTCGAATACTACGATCCCAGCATCGACGAATTGTCGGTACGTCCTGGACGCTACAAGATTCTCTACGGCTCGTCGTCGCTCGACAAAGACCTACAATCCCTCGACTTCACAGTGAAATAATGATCCTATAGCACACGATAACCAGCCCCTCCCCCTGACACAGTTCAAGGGGAGGGGCTGGAATGTGTTGAGAACCTACCTCTTTCAGACCTAAGAATCACTCACCTCATCCATCTCGTCTGGCCAAGGCTCAAACTCCAATTCCAACTGCAACCATTCATCCTGGCTTCCACCACTACTTGCCTTATTCCGTCCCGACACTCCCAATCCCAGCAAACGTATAGGATGTGAACTGCTGTATTCCGTTTCTCCCAGCAACTCTTCCGACAAAGGCTTCAGTTGTTCGGCAGTCGTCAGGATTTCATTGCCTGAAATGCTACGTGTAATCTGATGAAAGTCCGCGTATTTCACTTTCAGCGTCAATGTACGACCCTCGAATCCACTGCGAGCTATGCGATGAACCAATTCCGCGATTGTGCTTTCAAGAGCTGCCAGGACCTCCTCTTCTTGCCAAATGTCTTGCAGGAATGTCTGTTCACAACTTACAGACTTACGTTCCCATTCCGTCACCACAGGCCGATCGTCGATGCCTTGTCCGAAGTTCCAAAACACCTGTCCCATCTTCCCAAAGACTTCGGTCAGGCGTGGTAATGAACTACGCTGCAAATCAGCTCCTGTAAAGATGCCGATGTGGTGCATTTTTTCCGCAGTCTTATCACCAACACCCCAGAAGCGTTTGATGTCAAGACCGGCGATAAAAGAAAGGGCCCGTGACGGATGCACCACACACAGGCCATCGGGTTTACGGTAGTCGCTGGCAATCTTCGCCAAAAACTTGCAATAGCTAACACCGGCTGAGGCAGTCAAGCCAGTCTCTTCCAAGATGCGCCTTTTGATCTGTCGAGCAATGTCCACTCCCAATATGATGTCTTTTTTGTTGTGGGTCACATCGAGGAAAGCCTCATCAAGCGAAAGCGGTTCCACCATATCCGTGTATTCATGAAAGATGCTGCGAATCTGTTGCGATACTTCCTTATAAGCTTGAAACCGTGGCATGACGATGATCAGTTGGGGACAGAGGCGCTTGGCTGTCGCTATGGCCTGAGCAGAATGCACCCCAAAACGACGAGCTTCGTAGCTTGCAGTCGAGACGACACCCCGAGGGCCATCGAATCCTACAGCAACAGGCTTTCCCTTTAGTTCAGGGTTGTCGCGTTGCTCTACAGCCGCGAAGAACTGATCCATATCCACATGTATGATCTTACGTTCTGTATTCATGGCTTTTTTCCGGGTTGTTACACCAAGGGTTGATGATTTTTCTCATTTTTCCAGAAAGACATTTTATAGAAGCTCCATTAAATCCATCTTATATGCTTTCACACAGCTCCACCAGTGAATCTACATCTGAACAATCTACTGCAATAATAAAGTTGCGAACTGAGCCTGAACATTGAGCATGGATAAGGATGAAAGGATGCAAATAATGAATAGTTTGTTGATCTCTCATTATTATAGTGGTTTCAGCATACAAAGATACACTTTTCTGATTACAAAGTTAAAACCACAATAAAAAAAAGTGTTGCAAACATATTGTTCACAACACTCTTTTCTGTTTTTTACCAAGGTTTTATGATTCTTTCAGTAAACTTCAAGAAATAACACCCCAGCGGAGAGAGAGGCTCTCTAACTTATGGTTTCTTGGAATATCATAAAATACAC
>CAMOWU010000007.1 GCA_946628545.1 uncultured Bacteroides sp.
AGGGGAGGGGAGTTCTTCAACTCGATAAAGCCCACAAGACTTGTTCATTTAGTTTTTTTTGCGGTGTTTTGTGTCTATTCAGACCGTAACCCTTTTGGGGTCGCTTCGCTCAAAATTGCCGAAAAATTTGATTAAAAATTATTGAAAAATGGATTTATGGAGTTTTTTCTTCAAATTTTCCTAATAAATTTCCTATAATTTGAGCGAAGCGACCTTCAATGATAGCCCCGCTAAATAGTAACTTTTTGGGGGACAAAGCCAAAAAAACACCGCATTTCTTTTTCACGCTGTTAAATTTGTGTAAATTTGCATTTTACAACATGGATGTGGTCATTGCGGACGCGACACGTCGCGTCCCTACATTTGGAACATATTTTCTAACAATAACTAATTATTTTTCGCTTATGAAACAATTCAAACTTTTGGTGGCCTCGCTGGCGATGATCTTCTCCAGCGGAGCGATGGCACAGACAGATGTCACAAGCACCTATCTGACCAATGCCGACTTCTCGCAAGGAACACCTGTAACTGTGGGTGTCTGCACCTATGCTAAGGACAAGGGAACTAATGGAACTGATTATGCTAATTTGGTTCCTGTTGACGGTTGGGATGCTGTCAACAGTGTTGACGGTAAGGCTGGTGGCCTTTTCGCTATCGGTGGAGGCGCTTGGCTTGGAGGTAAAGGCTATACGGCTCCTCCCACAGACTCTGACGGCAATACAGGAGTGAACGTTCTTGGTGTAGTCACTTGTTGGAGTGCTACTGTTCAGTACACTCAGGAACTGAAAACACCTCTTCTCGCAGGTACATATACCCTTGTTCTTGCTGCTTATAACTCAGGAGGAGGACAGAATGACATCAGTGCCAACTTAATTGGTTTTGTCGAGGATGGGGGTACTACTCACTATGCAACCACAAAGAAGTATAACTCCAACACATGGAAGTATGAATTCATCACATTCACCTTAAGTGCCGAGACATCAGGTAAAATTTCCATTGGTTATGTGTCACCAAACACAGGGTCGGGTAATATGCCTCACCTCTTTGTTTCTGGACTTCAACTTTTCGAAGGAGAAGTAGATGCAGAAGCCTACGAAGCTGCCAAGATTGCCGCACGTGAAATCAAAGAAGCCAAAGTGTTGTGGCAGAATGCACTTACTGCTGCTCAGCAAGCTTTGGACAACTCTGATTACGCCGGTGCTGAAAGAACCGCTCTTGAAACTGAGGTAGGCAAGACAGAACCTACCACGAAAGACGGATATAATGAAGCAACTTCAGCGTTGACCGCCGCCACTACCGCTTTCTTGGCCGCCGCTGAGGCCTACAACGCCAACAAGGATGCTTTGGATGATGAAATCTTCTATGCAGGGGTCATCGGTGTCGCTACTGCTGATGCTGAAGCCGTACTGACCAACGCCACTTCTACTGCTGCCGACTTCCAGGCTGCCACTGAGGCACTGAAGGTGACTGAGTACGACACCTTCGCAGGTGAAGGCACTGAATATACTTTGGATGTCACCAGCACTTATGCCAGTGCTTGGGAAACCAATACCCTCGGTTCTACTAAAGGGCAGCACTGGGATGGAACTGGAACTACAACTTATTTGGACAAATGGAACGGTTCTGCCGCTACCTTCGCCGCCACTCATACCGTCACCATGCCTGCTGGCGACTACGTCTTCATGGCTGCTGGCCGTGGTGTGACAACCATCGAGGCTTCGATGACCGTCAACGGCACAAAGGTGGTTTATCCTACCAAGGGTGACACTGGCAAGGGTATCGACACCAGTGGTAAGACCAACTTCTCTGACGAGGGCACTTATGCCAACGACAACAATGGACGCGGTTGGGAATGGAGATACATCACTCTGTCGCTTACTGAGCCTACAGAAGTAGAGATGAAACTCGAACTCGTTCTCGCCGGTAACACTTGGGGTAGTTTCTCCGACTTCAAGATCCTCGCTAAACCCAACAAGAACATGGCCATCAATGCTTTGATCACTGCAATCAATAATGCCAATACACTCCTTGGTGAATGTGGTGGTGATGGTGTCTTCCAGGTTGCTTCTGCTGATTTCGAACAGGCTATCGCTGATGCTGAGCAGGTTGCTGACGATGCTGCCAGCAAGACCATGGAAGAGATTGAAGCCGCTACAGCCGATTTGGAAGATGCTATCGATGCCTTCAACGCTGCTGAACTCAACGCACCTGAGGAAGGAGTCACTTACTATGTGGAACTGACCGACGAAGGTTTCGCTTATGCAAACAAGCCACTGACCTTCAAGGAAGGCAATGCTGCTGCCGGTGGATATGCTGTTGGTTATACAGAGAATCCTGGTTCACCCTACAACCAGGGTGTGATGTTTGAACCCGCTGAAGGCAAGAACTGCTACTACATGCTCATCAAAGACGCTGCTGGCAACAAACACTATGTAGGTACTGGCGTCAACTATGGTGGCAATGACAGTCAGTTGCGTATGTGTGACAACAAAGAGGCAGCACTGGTGATTCAAGTTGAGAATAAGGGTGGCAATATCGGTTTCATCAACACCAAGACCAACTCTTATATGGGATCGAATGGCGACACTGGTTTCTATACCAACGACAAATACCACAAGTTCAACGTATGGAGCAACGAAGGCGTCTCTGTTGAGTTGACCTTCAAGGCTGGCAAGTATGGCACTGCCATCTTCCCATTCATCCCAACAGCTGAAGACGTGGACGGACTGAAGTTCTATGCTTGTGAGGAAGTGACAGAGAAGGAACTGGTACTCGTTGAGGTCGTTGCACCAGTCAACGACGTTCCTTACATCGTGGAGAACACTGGCGGTGCCGACGTGACCATCAACTACACTGGAACAGCCTACGGCTACGCCACCAGTCTCACTAAGGGATTGCTCACCGGTATCTACGACAATCCATCGGCAGCAGCGGTTCCTGGTGGTGCTTACGTACTGCAGACACAGAATGGCATCCAGTCCTTCTACAAGGTTCCAGCAGATGGTATGATTGGTAATCAGTATCGTGCTTACCTCACCTATGACGGTGGTGGCGAGATCAACTCCTTCGGCTTCAAGACCGACGAGACGACTGCTATCCGCAGCATCGACGCTGTGCTCAACGGTGAAGGCGCTGAGGCCATCTACAACGCCGCTGGTGCACGCATTGCAGCTCCACAGAAGGGCCTGAACATCATCAAGATGAGCAACGGCAAGACTGTCAAGGTACTCATTAAGTAAAGGGGACTTCTAAAAAATCTCCAATATTCATTGTCAAACTCTTAAAACTCGATTCAACGATGAAGAAAAGATATATCAGTCCAGACATGGACATCCAGCAGTTCAACACCCGTCTGTTCACCGCCCTTGGCATCTCTGACACTGAGGCCGATACAGGTGGTGGCATGGAGACCAACACTCGCAGCACTTCTGACGACAGTTGGGAAGGCTTCTGGGAAGACCGCGAATAATCTATCATCTCTATAGCATGAAAAGGGAGAGGCGATTGCCTCTCCCTTTTTTGATGACATATTCTGTCGTTTATATCCCAGGGCGTTGCCCTGGGCTGATGGATGTTGGCCTTTCAGGCCGTCTTATGATAGCACTGCTTTCAGACGTTGGATGAAGTCGTCGGCATCGGCTTTGGCGATGCAGAGCGGTGGTAGCAGGCGAAGTACGTTGGTACCGCTGCAGCCCGTGAAGCAATGCTGCTCATGCACCAGACGGTTGCGGACTTCTTTATAGGGGGTGTCGAGTTCGATACCAATCATCAGTCCACGACCACGGACTTCCACCACGTGGGGCAGTTGCTCTTCCTGCAGTCGCTTCATGAGGTACTCACCCACCTGGGCGGCATTCTCCACCAGTTGTTCGCTCTCCATCACATCGAGCACGGCAAGTGCTGCGGTGCAAGCCAGGTGGTTGCCACCGAAGGTGGTGCCAAGCTGGCCATAGACGGGCTTGAACTTTGGGGAGATGAGTACGGCACCCATAGGGAAGCCGTTGCCTATGCCTTTGGCCACAGTGATGATGTCGGGCTGGATGCCGGCATACTGGTGGGCGAAGAACTTGCCCGAACGGCCGTAGCCGCATTGGATTTCGTCGGCTACCAGTACTGTGTCGTACTTGGCGCACAGGGCTGAGAGTTGCCTGAGAAACTCATCGTCGGCCATGCGAATGCCGCCTACACCCTGTATGCACTCGATGATGCAGGCGCAGACATCACCCTTCGCCAGCTCACGTTCCCAAGCCTCGATATCGTTGAGGGGAAGGAAAGTGGTGTGGTTGTTGGCGTTGATGGGAGCGATGATCTTGGGGTTGGCTGTCACTTCCACTGCCAGTGAGGTGCGTCCGTGGAATGCTTTCTCCACGGCTAAGACACGTGTGCGTCCGTTGTAGAACGATGCCAGTTTGAGGGCGTTCTCGTTGGCCTCGGCACCTGAGTTGATGAGGAAGAGTTGATAGTCGTCGTAACCTGACGCCTTGCCCAGTCGTTGGGCGAGTTGCTGCTGCAGGGGGTTGATGACGGAGTTGCTGTAGAAGCCGAGCGTGTTGAGCTGCGCGGAGAGCATCTCCACGTAGTGGGGGTGGCAATGGCCGATGCTGATGACGGCATGACCACCGTAGAGGTCGAGGTATTCCTCTCCCTTGTCGTCCCACACCTTGCATCCCTTGCCTTTGGCGATGGCTATGTCGAATAATGGATAAACGTCGAAAAGATTCATTGTTGTTGTGATTTTTGTTGAATGTTTTCACTTGCCCTGGAAAGGCAGGATGCATAGGCTGAATGATTGAGATTAGACCCCACCCCGCCTTTCAGGCACCCCTCCCCTGAGGGGAGGGGAGTGTTTAGAGTTTTTAGAAGGCACTGGGCTTGAGACGGAGGCCTTCGCATTCATCGATGCCGAACATGAGATTCATGTTCTGAACGGCTTGGCCCACGGCTCCTTTCAGGAGGTTGTCGATGATGGAGGTGATGACCACTTTGTTGCCGTATTTGTCGAGGTGTACCAGTGCCTTGTTGGTGTTGACCACCTGCTTCAGGTCGATCGCCTTATCCACATAATGGGTGAAGGCGGCATTGGCGTAGAAGTCCTTGTATAGCTGTACCAGCTGATCGGCTGAGGGATTGCCTGCTGTGCCTTCCTCGCCTTCGAGTTTCACCACCTCTGTGCAGAAGATGCCTCTGGCGAAGTCGCCTCGGTAGGGGATGAAGTCGATGCTGGCGTCAAGATGACCTTGCAGCTCGCAGAGCGACTGCCGGATTTCGTGGATATGCTGGTGGGAGAACACCTTATATACGCTGATGTTGTTGTTTCTCCAACTGAAATGCGTGGTGGCACCGGGTTTCACTCCGGCTCCTGTGGATCCTGTGATGGCATTGACTGCCACGTCGTTGTAGAGCAGCCCAGCTTTGGCCAGAGGTAGCAAACCGAGTTGGATGCAAGTGGCGAAACAGCCTGGGTTGGCCAAGTGCTGGCAACCCTGTATCTCCTTGCGGTGAATCTCTGGCAGTCCATAGACATAGTCGTGAGTGGGTGCTGTCAGACGGAAATCCTGGGCAAGGTCGATGATCTTCACATGGGCTGGTATCTGGTGCTCATTGATGAACTCCTGGCTCTTGCCGTGGCCGAAACAGAAGAAGAGCACATCGACCTCATCGAAGGGAGTCTGGTCGGTGAACGAGAGGTCAGTCTCGCCCAGAAGTCCCTCGTGGACATCGGTGACTTTGTTGCCGGCATTGGAAGAGCTGTTGATGAAGACGATCTCTGCCTCCCTGTGGTTGAGCAGCAGGCGGATGAGTTCGCCGGCGGTGTAGCCGGCACCGCCAAGAATGCCTATTCTGATCATAATTGTTTCTTTTTTCTGAATAATCTGGTCTTGAAAGGCCATGCAAAAAGCCTAAAGTCTAAAGTCTAAAGTCTAAGGCCTAAAGTCTAAAGTCTAAACTCTAAAGCTTTATCTTTCTTCGTCGGGGTGGCAGGTGTAGTAGAGGCGGAGTGGGGTAGAGGTGACCTTGATGAAGCCCTTGGCATCCTCCGAGGTCCATCCCTTCTGGGTCTCTCCGTACTCGCCGAACTTGTTCTTCACCAAATCGTCGGGTGAATCCACACCCACGGTCTGGAATCCGTAAGGACGCAGTTCGAGGGTGACCGTACCGTTGACGTTGCGCTGGCTGGAAGTGAGCATGGCCTCGATGTCGGGCATGACGGGCTCAAGGTACTGGCTCTCATGCAGGAACATGCCATACCAGTTGCTCACCTGGTCTTTCCAGTACTGCTGCCATTTGCTGAGCGTGTATTTCTCCAGGAAACGGTGGGCGCCGATGATCAGCATGGGGGCGGCAGCCTCGAAGCCGACGCGCCCTTTGATGCCGATGATGGTGTCGCCCACATGACAGTCGCGGCCGATGGCGTAGGCGGCGCCGATTTCCTCCACTTTCTGGATGGCCTTGATCTTGTCGTCGTATTCCACACCATTGACTGCTGTGAGTTCACCCTTGGTGAAGGTGAGTGAGAGAATCTCGGGCTCTGTCTTGGTGGGATGCTTGAGGTAGGCCGACTCAGGCAGTCCCTGCTTGGAGTCGAGGATCTCGCCTCCGCAGATGCTGGTGCCCCATATACCTACGTTGTAGCTGTACTTGAGTTTGGCGAAGTCGGCACTGAATCCGTTGGCATTGAGGTAGTCGATCTCTTCCTTGCGGCTGAGGTTGTTGTCGCGGGTCAGTGTGATGATTTCCACACCGGGAGCCATGACGAGGAAGGTCATGTCGAATCGGATTTGGTCGTTGCCAGCGCCTGTTGATCCGTGGGCGATAGCATCGGCGCCTATCTCGCGGGCATAGCGGGCGATGGCCAGGGCCTGGAAGATGCGCTCGCTGCTCACCGAGATGGGATAGCAGTTGTTGCGCAGCACGTTACCAAAGACCATGTACTTGAGGCTCTTGGCATAGTATTCTTGTGTCACGTCGAGGGTGACGTACTTGGTGGCCCCGAGTTTGTAGGCGTTTTCCTCGTTGGTCTTCAACTGCTCGGCGCTGAATCCGCCAGTGTTGGCGCATGCGGCATGCACTTCATAGCCTTTTTCCTTGGCGAGATACATGACGGTGTAGGATGTGTCGAGACCTCCGCTGAAGGCTACCACGACTTTTTTCTTCTGTTCCATATTCTTGATGTCTTGTTTTTTTGTGCTTGATAATTGAAAAAATGAGATCGTGCGTTTTCGCGTCTTATCTGAGGTTGTGGGCGGCTGCATCCTGTGCCATCTTCACCACGTCGTCGGGTAGTTGCACGGGCAACGGCTCGCCCACATGCTCTTTGGGATCGAAGAGCATGGCGGTGCAGACGCAGTACTTGCGGTTGGAGCGGGCAAGCACGTCGCAGTTGACGCAACAGGGGTGCTCGGGAGTGCCGCAGCCTGCCCAATAGGCGTCGTCTTGGGTGAGTTCGGAGAAGGCCACGGGCACGTAGCCCAGTTTGGTGTTGATACGCATCACGGCTGTCTGGCTGGTCAGACCGAACAGTTTGGCATTGGGCCATCTCAGGCGGCTGAGCGTGAAGGCAGTCTGCTTGATGCGAAGCGCCAGGTGGTGCTTCCTGAATTTCTCCACAACGATAAGTCCCGAGTTGGCGACATATTCCTTGTTGCCCCAACTCTCGATATAGCAGAATCCGGCAAATTCCTCTTCTTCTCCATACAAGGCGATGATAGCTTTACGTTCTCTCATCTTGGTAGCCAGATACTCGTGTGTTCTGGAGGCGATACCCGAACCGCGTTTCTTGGCTGAGTCGGTGATGGTGGCGAGAATGATGTCCACGTATTTCTCGTGAGACGAGTCTGCGACAATCACCTTGAAGTCTTCATCTTTATATTCCATTTCCGGTGTGTGATTATAATAACGCTTGAATTTGACGTCTAACTGTTTCCTTGGGTGCTCCTTCTTCCAGCACCAGCACGATGGTGTCGTCGCCAGCCACGGTTCCGATGATGTAGGGGATGTTCTCCTGGTCGATGTCGAAGGCCATGCTGGAGGCATATCCAGGGCGGGTCTTGATGACTCCGATATTGCCAGAGAAACGGATGTTGAGCAGGCCGTTGGTCTGCAGCATTTCTTTCACTGGTCTGACGTTGGTGGATCGTTTGTACATGGTGTCGTTGGGCAATACATACACGTAGTTGCCGTTCATGGATGCAGCCTTGGCTACCTTCAGCTGTTTCAGGTCGCGAGAGAGCGTGGCCTGGGTGAGTGTAAAGCCTTCTTTAAGCAGTTCTTGAAGGATTTCATCCTGACTGCCTATTTCCCTGCTGGAAATAATGATCTTGATGGCTTCAAGCCTTAAATGCTTATCTTTCATAAATGATTGTTTTTGAATATTTATCCCAATTTTGGCGCAAAATTACGCTTTTTTCTGCATATAAATGACATGAACCTGCAAATATTTTCAGAAAAAGCGTAAAAAGGGTCTTCATTTATGATTTACTTGGATATGAAGAGATGGGTGCTATACAACAAAAACGGGGAGCCACTCTGGCTCCCCTTGTCTATTTTAAGTCACTCCTTTTAGGACTATTTTACATGGCGTTGACAACCTGATAGGCGTAGTAGGCCACTATGAAAAGTACGAGAACGACGCCTTCACCGCGTGAGATGGTGAGTTTCTGTTTGCCGATGAGGCAGAAAATCCAGAACAGCAGCGCACTGCCTATGAGGGCAAGCATGTCGAGGGGGAGCATGGTGCTTGCGTCGAGGGGACAGATCACGGCCGCTGTGCCTAAGACGAAGAAGATGTTGAAGATGTTGCTGCCGATGACATTGCCTAAGGCCATGGCGGTGTCACCTTTCCTTGCGGCCATCACGGAAGTGAGCAGTTCAGGGAATGAGGTGCCGGCGGCAACGATGGTCACGGCTACTACCGACTCCTTGATGCCCATGCTGGTGGCGATACCTGAAGCACCGCTCACAAAGAGCTCACCGCCGAGGATGAGCACTGCCAGACCGACAAGGAAGATGAGTGCTGACTTCCATATGGGATGATCCTTGATCTTTATCTCATCTTTTTCTGTACCGCTATTCTTCTCTTCCGTTTTCCTTGCCATGGAGAAGGTGTAGGTGAGGAAGATACCGAAGAACGCGAGCAGTACGATTCCCTCGCCTCTCGATATGGTGTTGCCCATGTAGTTGCCGTCAACAAGTGCGTCCATGGCCATGACAAACATGACGATGGAGGCAAGTATGCATAGCGGCACGTCGTGGTTGAGGTTGCCCTTTGTCACTGGTATAGGATATATCATGGCCACAATGCCTATGATGGCGAGCGTGTTGAAGATGTTGCTACCCAGCACATTACCAATGGCGATGGCGGAGTTGGTGCCTTCGGCTGCGGCTACGGTGCTGACGACCAGCTCGGGGGCTGAAGTACCAAAGGCGACAACGGTCAGACCGATCACCAACGATGGGATATTGAATTTGTGTGCGATAGAGGATGCACCGTCTGTCAGCCAGTCGGCGCCTTTGATGACCATCAGCAGGCCGATGGCGAATTTCAAGATCAACAGAATCATTTCCATAACAATGGCTCAAAAAAATAAAGTCAGCATCCTTGTTTTCTGTTCTTTCATGGATGCTGACCTGATTAGACATTTCATTCTTTAATAAGTTCGAGATACGTGTTGTAGGTGTAGTCGTCGAAACAACAGAACACCACGCGCTCGATCTTCCTGTAGCGCACCATGGCGCGCCTCACCTCTTGTATCGCTATGCCTGTGGCCTCTCTCACAGGATAACTATAGACACCAGTGCTGATAGCAGGGAAAGCTATCGTCTTCACCCCATTCTCTGCCGCTATGCGCATGGAGTTGCGATAGCAGTTGGCGAGCAGCAGGGGTTTGTTGGGCTGCTGGCTGAAGAAGATGGGGCCTACGGTATGTATCACATACTTTGCAGGCAAGTTGTAGCCTTTGGTCATCTTGGCCTCGCCTGTAGGACATCCATTCAAAGTTTTGCATTCCTCAAGCAACTCGGGGCCAGCGGCGCGATGGATAGCACCATCCACTCCACCGCCTCCCATCAAGGAGCTGTTGGCGGCATTCACTATGGCATCGACGCTCAGTTGCGTGATGTCTCCCTTAACAATCTCTATTACCTGTCCCATAACAAAATCCTTTCTCCTCTGGGTAATCACACTTATTGCAGAACGCATCAAGCACCTCCGGCCGAGTAGGCATGCCGGCTGCCTGACATGAGAACCCTCCCTTCCAGATGTCTGGTCGGTTGGAATTCCACCACAAAGTTATCACTCATTTTCCCTTCCACAAAATTTTTAACTATAATAATGTAAATAAATCGTTTATCTTAGATACAAATAGGTGGATTTGTACTAAATTTGCATTTTTAACGGGTCAATTTTTTGTTGCGACATGAAGAGATTTTTTTCCATAGGTTTTATATTTTTGGCTTTGTGCCTGAATGTTCAGGGGCAGGAAGCCAGCGATGCACTTGAGGAAATGGTGCAGAAAGTGCATGACATGTGCCCCAGGGCGTTTGTTCCTGGCGTGAAACTATGCGATGTGGTGATCGACGATGACTATGTGGTGTGTTCTTTCACTGCTGACGAGGGCTTCGCACAGCGAGGCACACTCAATTCGGAACGCAACAAGGAGTCGTTGAAACTGTCGCTGCTGAAGAATTTCCGTCGCATGAACCGTGAGAGCCTCTTGCGCAAGATGGCTGAGGAAGTGGCGGAATGCGACATGGGGGTCAAGGGGGTGCTGGCGCTCGATAGTGGTGAGCAGATAGACGTGAGTCTTAGCAATGACGAATTGCGGGAAGCCACAGGACGAGTGAAGGCATCTGATGAGTGAGATTTCTGACGCGACGCGTCGCGTCCCTACAAAAACAACAGGAAAGATGATGTTGAGAACGTTTGTTACATCTTTATTGATAGGCTTGTGCGCCTTGGCCTATGGCCAAAAGAAAGAGGTGAAGACGGTGGATGTCCATCCACACGGCTTCACCATGACCATGACTTGTATGCTGCCTCGTAAGTTTCCCATGAAGGCCTTGATGCGCGACTACTATGTGAAACTGCATGGCGACAGCCTGGAGTGCTATCTGCCTTATATGGGGGAAGTCTATCAACCCACCATGACCGACGAGGGCCTGAACTTCAATCTCCACCTCTCAAGCATGAGGGTGAAAGAGAAGAAGAAGAGCAAGCACCTCTATTATTTGGTGCGCAAGGGCTTTATCAGTTATGAGTACCATTTCATCTTATACCCTGAAGGCAAAGGCACTTTGATACTCAACCCCTCGAACGCGCAAGCTTGCACGTACGAGGGGGAGTGGGAGAATCATTGACCATTGACCATTATTCCAGCATGTTTTTGTCGAGGAATTCTTCGATGCGGGTGAAGAGGTGTTTGCGGGTGTTGCCGCCTCCAATGCCGTGGTTGCGGTTGGTGTAGAACTGCATCTCAAACTGCGTGCCTTGTTGCACGAACTTCTCAATCAATTCGGCTGAGTTCTGGAAATGCACATTGTCGTCGGCCATGCCGTGGCAAAGCAATAGCTTGCCGTGGAGCTTCTGGTAGCGATGCAGGGGCGAGATGTCGTAGCCTGTTGGATTCTCTTGGGGTGTGCGCATGTAACGCTCGGTATAGACGGTGTCGTAGAAACGCCAGTCGGTGACAGGGGCCACGGCTATACCGCAACAGAACACATCGGAACCTTCACACATGGACATGAGGGTGTTGAAACCGCCGAAACTCCATCCCCAGATGGCGATACGGTCCTTATCGACATAGGGTTGCTGACCCATGTAAAGGGCTACCTCCACTTGGTCCTTTGATTCTTTGTCGCCCATCGTCATGTAGGTGCATTTCTGGAACTCAGCACCGCGACCGCCTGTTCCCCTGCCATCCACGCAGACCACGATGTAGCCTTTCTGTGCCAATCGCTGTTCCCACGACAGGTTGCCGAAGAATCCGTTGTTGAACGAGTTGTGCACTTCCTGTGCACCAGGACCGCTATACTGGTACATGAGCACGGGGTATTTCTTTGAAGGGTCGAACGTGGTGGGTTTGATCATCCAGCCGTAGAGTTCCACGCCCTCGCGAGTGGTGAAGGAGAAGATCTCAGGCTTGGCCCAGTCGGCATGGCTGAGCGCTTCCTTGAGTTCCTTGTTGTCTTCCAGCACTCTCAGGCGCTTGCCGGCGCTGTTATAGACGGCGGTGACTGTCGGGGTGTTGATGTCGGAGAACTCATCAACGAAGAACTTGCATCCCGTGCTGAAAGTTGCGCTGTGGGTGCCCTTGTCGCGGGTGATGACTGTCTCTTTCCCTTTCTGATCGACCTTGCAGATGTATTTTTCGAGCGAGTTGCCCTCTGTGCTGGCATAGTAGAAGTTGGTGCCGCTCTCGTCGGTGCCGTAGAAGTCGGTGATGACCTTCTCTCCATGGGTGAGTTGGCGGATGAGGGTGCCGTTGATGGAGTAGAGGTAGAGGTGGTTGTAGCCGTCGCGTTCACTCATCAGGACGAACTTGTCGCGCGAGAAGTCGAGGTTGGCATACACCTTCGTCTCGACGAAATACTTGGGTGTGTCTCTGACAATGAGTTGGCAGACGGTGCTGCGGGGATTGGCCATGTAGATGTCGAGGCGGTCCTGATGGCGGTTCTGGGTGAGGATGGCGAGTTTGTCCTTGTCGCCCGTGAACTGTATCCTGACCACATAACCGTCGCTGTCGAGGGGCAAATCCATCTTGCGTTCCACCCTTGACTTGATGTCGAAGGTGTGCACGCTGACCTTGGAGTTCAGCTCACCGGCCTTGGGGTACTTGAAGGTGTAGGCTCCGGGATAGAGGCTGTACTGCTCGTTGCGTGGCGCCTCACCTGCATAGACGGGGAAGGAGAAAGTGTTGACCTGCGACTCGTCGAACCTGATCCATGCGAGCATCTCGCTGTCGGCGCTGAAGTCGAAAGCCTGGTTGAACTCGAATTCCTCCTCATACACCCAGTCGGGCTTGCCGTTGATGATCTTGTTGTACTCTCCGTCTTTGGTGACTTGGCTCTCTGCGTTGTTGAAGAGCAGTTTGACGAGGAAGATGTTGTTGTCGCGTACAAAACCGATGACGTTGCCGTCGGGTGAGTACTTAGGACATTCCTGTGGACCGCCAGCCGAGAGTTTGGTCAGCAGGTTGTTCTTGATGTCGTAGATGTAGTAGTCTGCGGTGTAGGAACGGCGGTAGATGGACTTACGTTTGGTCTCGATCAACATGGTCTTGCCGTTGGGCGAGATGATATAGTTGCCGAAGGCGGCTATCCGCTCTCCACGTGCCGTGTTCTTGTCGAAGATGGTCTCAATGAGCTGGCCTGAGGCGTAGGAGTAGCGTTCGATCTTGCTTCGGTCGTTGCTGATTTGTGTGAAACTCTCTCCGTCCGAATAGGGACGCATACCATAGATGCCTTTCTCGCTGTAGCGATACCACATGACGTCGTCGAGGGAAATCGTCTGGGCTTGTGCCACCATGCTGAAAAGGGCAGCGAAAACAAAAATAATCTTTCTCATAGCTGTTCTTTTGTTAAAAATTTAACGCAAAAATACGTAATTTCCCCGAAAGATTGTAAATTGCAACACTTTTTATTTCAAACTATCGTTATTTATGGTAGATAATCATTGATTTGCGAACAAAAAAATGAGCGAACTGAATTCAGAAGATATCAAGAAAGCACTTGTGGACAACAAGGCACGACTGGGCCAGTTGTTGGTCTTGGCGCTGATTGTTGGTGCGATATGGCTGGTGGAACGTTGCACGGACAGCGGAACTACAGCCCAAACAGAGCAAACGCCTGCCGTGCCTACGTCGGCCGACATACTGGGACTGCTCAAAGAAGAAACCGACTTGGTGACTACCGAGGTGAAGATCAGCAAACTGGCGATCTACGACACCTCCAAGAGCGAACGTTTCCGCTTCACCGACATCAGCACCTGGAAATATGGCGACCGCAAGTGCATCATCCCTGTCGAGATTACAGTGAAGTATGGCTACAATCTCAAGGAACTATCGGTCAACGACGTCAAGGTGTCGGACGACAGTACCTCGGTCTATGTGATGCTTCCTAAGCCCAAGGTGATCGACTCGGGCTACAACCTCTACTACGACCGCAAGCAGGTGGTGGCTATTTCCACAGGACTTCGTTCGTCGATCGGACACGAAACAGAAGAGGAACTGCGCAAGAAGGCTTACGACCAGGTCATCAAGAACAACGACGACATCAAGCGCCACGTGGAGGGCGATATCGAGCGGAATGCTGTGCTTTTGGTCGAGAATATGGTGAAAAGTTTGGGTTTCAAGGATGTGACGGTTGTCACCAAGAATAAATAAGGAGGGCGAGAAGATGAGTAAGAATGAAAAAAAACAACCCATGTCGAAAGCCATTCAATACCTGCTGTTTGGTATCCTGGCTCTTGTGTTCATTGCCCTTGCCGCCTATCTGGTGAAATCGTGTCTGCCTCAACAGGAGGAAGAACGCGAGCAATTGCCGCTGGAGGACACTTCAGCCATCATCGAGAGTGTCAAACCGAAGGGGGAGCTGTATCTTTATTCGCTGGTGGCTGAGGATTTCGTCACCAAGCAGGTGACGGAACGGCATGCGCTGATTTTTCCCGAGAACCACTCTTGTGTGCAGGTGGTGCAGCAGAAGATCAGTTTCGTGCTCGACCTCGACGAGGTGAAATACACACCCGACTCAGGCAATGTGGTGCTGGTGGAATTGCCCGACATCAAATATGTGGCCAGCACACAGGACTCGCGTTTCATGTCGGACGATGAGGATTTCTGGCGTACCTACGATACGGATCCCATGAAACGCGCGGTGGAGAATAAGTTGAGAAAGAAATACGACACTGCAAAGATCCGCAAGCAGGCGAAAGCCAATGCCCAGAAAACCGTGGGTGAGTTGCTTTCCAAATTCGGTCTCGAAGCTCGTTTCGTCAGCGGCAGCATCGAGAAAAAGGGGGAAAGCGTTGACCATTGAACATTGACCATTGATCATTGACTATTGACCATTGATCATTGACCATTGACCATTGATCATTGACCATTGACCATTGATCATTGACCATTGACCATTGAAGTTCCCTTCCGTACGGCGGTTAGGTAAGCCGCCATTATGGTGGCCCCATTTATTTCGTTTTGAATAGCCTTCCCTGGTAGGCGCCTCGTTCCCTCATGCGCTTTTGCAGCCGGGCGACGAACTCATGGTTTTTCAGGCCCCACCCCTTGACGGCGAGCAGACTGGCTGGCGACTGGGAAACAAATCGCTCCAGGATGATGTCGGGGCGCAGATGCTCCACGTAGTCGATGGCATAATCGATGTATTCGTCGGCTGTGAACAGGTGGAACCTATCCGGATGAAGCGCGTACTCTTCCGCCATCAGGGTGCCTTTGATCAGTTGCAACTGGTGGATCTTGAGGATGTGAAGCGGCAGTGATGATATGCGTTCGGCTTCTTCTGAAGGGTCGGAGCAATCGGTTCCGGGTAATCCTAAGATGACGTGCCCCCCAGTGAAGATACCGCGCTCCACTGTCCTGACTACTGCTTCCCGCGTCTGCTCGAACGTGTGACCACGGTTGATGTGCTCTAATACCTTATCATCGCTGCATTCAATACCGTATTCCACCAGCACGAATCGCTTCGCGCTCAATCCTTCCAAGTAGTCGAGCAACGGCTCTGGCATGCAGTCGGGTCTCGTGCCTATCACCAATCCCACCACGCCATCCACCTCAAGCGACTCCTCATACTTGGCTATGACATCATCCAGTGGACCGTAGGTGTTGGTGTAGGCTTGGAAATAAGCGAGGTATTTCATCTCCGGATACTTACGGGAGAAGAATTGTTTGCCTTCTTCCAGTTGCTGGGTGATGCTTTTCGTCGTCTCGCAGTAGGCAGGGTTGAAGGTTTGATTGTTGCAATACGTGCAACCACCCGTTCCCAGCCTTCCGTCACGGTTGGGGCAGGTAAAATCGGCGTTGATGGAGATTTTCTGCACCTTCATGCCCACTTGCTCCGTCAACCAAGGTCCAAACTCCTTGTAAAGTCCATTGTTATCCATTGTGTGTTGCAAAATTAGCACTTTTGATGGACTGAGAGAACAGACAAGTGTGAAAGTGCGAAAAAAACTTAAAAAATCTTGGTCAGATGGTGGAAAAGTGCTAACTTTGCAAGCCGATTATTATCAGGGGACGCGAAAGTGCCCCCATATAAGTGTGTAGATAGCGTCCATATTGGCCTGTGGCGTGGTCTGTGAATCACTTGTAAAAAAACAAGAATTGAACAATTAATTAGTAGTAACAAAAATTTTAGAGATGAACACTTTAAGTTTCAAGACCAACATCGCAACTCCTAAGACTGCCGACAAGCAGTGGGTGGTTGTCGATGCAACGGATCAGGTTCTGGGTCGTCTTTCAGCTAAGGTGGCCAAGATTCTGCGTGGCAAGTACAAAGCTTGCTTCACACCCAATGAGGATTGTGGTGACAACGTCATCATCATCAACGCCAACAAAATCAAACTTTCCGGCAACAAGATGCAAGAAAAGGTTTATCTTACTTTCTCTGGTTATCCCAGTGGTCAGCACAAGAAGACCGCCGCTGAGATCGCAAGTAAGAAGAACGGTTACGAGCGCATCCTCCGCCATGCTATCAAGGGCATGCTCCCAAAGAATCACCTGGGAACTCAATTGCTCGAAAACCTCCGCATCTATGAGGGTGCAGAGCACGAGCAGGCAGCTCAGCAGCCCAAGATCATCGATATTAACCTTTTGAAATAGCAGACAATTATGGAAGTAGTAAATGCATTAGGTCGTCGTAAGGCCGCCATAGCACGTATTTACGTGTCGGAAGGTACTGGCAAGATCACTATCAATAAGAGAGACCTCAAGGAGTATTTCCCATCTGAACTCGTTCAGTACGTGGTGAAGCAGCCACTGAACCTGCTTGAGGTGGCAGACAAGTACGATATCAAGGTGAACCTTTGTGGTGGTGGCTACACCGGACAGAGCCAGGCTCTGCGTCTCGCCATTGCAAGAGCTTTGGTGAAGATCAACGAGGAAGACAAGAAGGCACTTCGCAAGGAAGGTTTCCTCACAAGAGACTCTCGCGTCGTGGAGCGCAAGAAGCCAGGTCAGCCAAAGGCACGCCGCAGATTCCAGTTCAGCAAGCGTTAATATTCGCTATATCTACTGGAAATCATCGTTTAGCATCCAAACCATCAGGATTCCGGTTGCTATTCTCGACCGAACTACCTGGGGGTTGGTTTTCAGAATCAAAACTAAAAGGAACGTAAACAAATTAATCAAACAACATTTATGTCAAGAACAACTTTTGATGAACTGCTTGAGGCTGGTAGCCATTTCGGTCACCTCAAGAGAAAGTGGAATCCAGCCATGGCTCCTTACATCTTCATGGAGCGCAACGGCATTCATATCATCGACCTTCACAAGACTGTGGCCAAGGTGGACCAGGCAGCAGACGCTTTGAAGCAAATCGCCAAGTCTGGCAAGAGAATACTTTTTGTTGCTACTAAGAAACAAGCCAAAGACGTTATTGAAGAAAAGGCAAAGTCAATCGGTATGCCTTACGTCATCGAGCGTTGGCCAGGTGGAATGCTCACCAACTTCCCCACCATCCGCAAGGCCGTGAAGAAAATGGCCAGCATCGACAAACTCCTGAGCGACGGTACTTACGACAAACTCTCTAAGCGTGAGAACCTCCAGATCCGCCGCAAGCGCGCCAAGTTGGAGAAGAACCTCGGTTCTATCGCCGACCTTACTCGTCTGCCATCTGCTTTGTTCGTGGTTGACGTGATGAAGGAGAAGATCGCCGTGAGCGAGGCCAAGCGTCTGGGTATCCCCGTGTTCGCTATTGTTGATACCAACTCTGACCCACGCGACATCGACTTCGTGATCCCTGCCAACGACGATGCTACAAAGTCAATCGATGTGATCATGTCTGCTTGCTGTGCAGCTATCGCTGAGGGACTTGAGGAGCGCAAGGCTGAGAAGATCGACATGGATGCCGCTGGTGAAGGTGATGAGGCTAAGGAGCGTGCTCCACGCCGTGCCCGCACTAAGGCTCGTGCTGAGAAGTCTGAGACTGAAGCCGACGATGTTGCTGCAGTTGAGGAAGAAGAGGCTGATGAGGCTTAATCAAGTATTTTTTAATACAATAACCATATAATCATTAAGAAAAAATGGCTGTTACATTAGCAGAAATCAACAAACTCCGCCAGAAGTCACAGGCTGGTCTGATGGACTGCAAGAAAGCGCTGACAGAGGCTGAAGGTGATATAGACAAGGCTATGGAGATTCTCCGCAAGAAGGGTCAGCTCATCGCCGCCAAGCGTTCCGACCGCGAGGCATCCGAAGGTTGCGTACTCGCAAAGGTCGAGGGCAAGTACGGTGCTATGGTCGCTCTCAAATGCGAGACCGACTTCGTGGCAAAGAATGCCGACTTCGTGAAATTGGCTAACGACATCCTGGCTCTTGCCATGGAGAAGAAGCCTAAGGACATCGAGGAGCTCAAGGGCTTGATGCTGGGCGACCAGACAGTGGCTGACGCAGTGACTTACCGCAGTGGTGTCACTGGCGAGAAGATGGAACTCGATGGCTACTACACTATCGAAGGCGAGAAGGTCGTAGCTTACAACCACATGGGTCAGAACTTCCTCTGCACACTCGTTGCTATGAACAAGGAGTGCGGTGACGAAGTGGCCAAGGGTATTGCCATGCAGGCTGCCGCCATGTCTCCTCTTTATCTCAAGGAAGAGGACGTGACCGCTGAGGCTCGTGCCAAGGAACTGGCTGCCATCATCGACAAGACCAAGGAGGACGAGGTGAAGAGAGCTGTGGAGAACGCATTGAAGAAGGCTGGTATCAACCCCAACCTGGTAGATAGCGAAGACCACATCAATTCTAACATCTCTAAGGGTTACATCACTGAGGAAGAGGGTGCCAAGGCTCGCGAGATCATTCCCGCTGCCAGCGAAGAGGCACGCAGGAATCTCAACGACAAGAAGATTGAGATGATTTCTCAGGGTCGTCTGAACAAATATTTCAAGGAAGTATGTCTGCTCGACCAGGCTTACATCGACGACAGCAAGGTGACTGTTTCTCAGTACCTCGCTAGCGTTGACAAGGAGCTCACAGTCACTGACTTTAAGCGTTTCACTCTCCGTTCAGAGTAAGATTCAACGAAGTGAATAGATAAAAAGAGCCAGACGGTCATCGTCTGGCTCTTTTTTTGATGGTGAGCTAAATGATTCCTGCGTAGCTGAACATGTTGCGATAGTATTCCGCTTTGCGTTCGAGGCTCATGGGGTAGGCTCGGGAGGATGAGGGCAGGCGGTAGATCTCGATGGCTTCACCATCTTGGTTGGCGAGTCCTGTTGGTAGTGATTGACCTACCTTCAAGGCAACATCGATATTGAAATACGAAAGAAGGGTTTCGGTGGCCTTCTCACCTGTGGTGACAATCAGGCGGCAATGTGGCAGTTGGCTCAGAATGGCTCTGATGTCAGTGGCTTCCACGACTTCCAGGAATTTGTCGGAAGCATTGTCTTTGAGCCGACGGATAGCTGTGCTGGTGTCGTAGAGCGCGATGCCTTTGTCTGTGAGAAACTCAACGATTTCTTGGAGCTTGAACGTCTTGTTGGGAAGATCCACAAATCGGTTCTTGTCTCCATAGAAGACCAACCCCTCTATTCTCCAGTGGTCGTTGATGAAGTTGGGGTAGAAGAAATCCATACACCACCGTCTTCTGGGTGGTGGAAAACTTCCGAGAAACAACACCCTGGCGTTCTGGGGGAGGAAAGGAAGGAGGGGATGGCGTTCCACACCGTCTTCCGCCGCTTGAAGGGCGTCTGGGTTGAGATAGTTGGTAGATGGCATGAATATTGGTCGCTTTAGCGGGGAAAGTCATGGCCTCTCCTGTGGGAGGGTCTTCTCTACCGCGGGTTTTACTTCTTGTCTGTCCTTGTCCCTTTTCTTCGTGAAGAACTTCGCTTTGATTTTCAGACTGTCGCTCGAACGTTTCAATAGCTCGGCCTCTTGTATGGTTCTTTCAAGTTGACAGCACCTTGCAATCGACTGGATGTCTGCCTTCGATAATTGGTAGCGGTGGTTGCCTTCACTGCCCCTGCATTGGATGAAAATCGCCTTGTCTGCATTGTTCTCAATGAAAGCAGCGATGTCGTTGTCAGTGCTTCTCTTGAATGTCGCCTGTTCTTCATATCCTGCGGAATTGTCGGTGACGAAAGAAAAACAAAGTGGACTCTCCATGCTTTCACCCGATGAGGTCTCTACGCTGATGCGGTCGTGTTTGATCTTCTTCCCTGTGATCACAGAGATGAGAAACATCTGCCCCGTTTCATCCACCTCAGCATAGAGGCATGTGCGGTGAAGTGCTGAGGCTGGTTGTTGTTTGTCCTTGTAGAATCCCACAGTTTGGTAGCGAGGGTCTTTCTCGAGCAGGAAACTTTTTTTCATCTCGTCCAGCTTTTGCGCCAGGGCAATGCTTGCACTGTCGTTGACCGCCATGTCTTTCATCGCCTCTTTCATTTCGAGAATGTCCAGCACCTCTATGGCCTCTTTGCGCACATCAAAAGCCCTTGGATAGGCAGAACGGATGGAGTCGATCAGCTGGCGCGCCACTACAAAGTTCTCCGAGTCAATCATGCTTCGGGCTTGGGCAAGCAAGTCAGCTGCTTCTCTCTCGCCATGATCCCTTTTGTCGTTGCATGAGCAGAAAAACGTCATGCAAATCATGGATGCGAATAAAAATAGATGATATGTTTTCATTTTTCATTTGATTGGTGAATTATCGGACGCGACGCGTCGCGTCCCTACACGTCGGGTGCAAAATTACATTTTTTCTGAAAGGTAAGCGAAAAGACGTAGAAAAATCGTAATTTTGCGTCCAAAATAATTGTGTTATGATATATCTTACAGACGAAGAACTTGCAAAAAAGATAGACAAGCCCATTTTTCATGCCATATCGGAGGCGGCAGATGAGATGGGGCTGGAATGTTATGTGATAGGCGGTTATGTGAGGGATTTGTTCTTGCAGCGTCCATCCCACGACATCGACGTGGTGGTTGTTGGGTCTGGAATCGCTTTGGCTGAAAGGCTGAAAGAACGTCTTGGCAACAAGGCGCGTGTCTCTTTCTTCAAGAACTTCGGCACTGCGCAGTTGAAATACAAGGGCATCGAGGTGGAGTTTGTTGGCGCAAGGCGTGAGAGCTACAACCGTGGCTCGCGCAAGCCCATTGTGGAGGATGGCACATTGGAAGACGACCAGAACCGACGCGACTTCACTATCAATGCCATGGCTCTATGTCTGAATGCCGACCGCTTCGGGGAGTTGGTTGACCCATTCTATGGATTGGATGATCTGGAGGACGGAATCATCCGCACTCCACTCGACCCCGAGGTCACCTTCAGCGACGACCCCCTGCGCATGATGCGCTGCATCCGCTTTGCCACCCAGCTCAACTTCAGTATCGAAGACGAGACTTTCGAGGCCATCGAGCGCGATGTGGAGAGAATCAAGATCATTTCAGGCGAACGTATTATTGAGGAACTCAATAAAATCATGCTCTCGCCCGTGCCCTCAAAGGGTTTTGTTGACCTGGAACGTTCTGGGCTCCTCGCCCTGATCTTCCCTGAGTTGCAGGCTCTGACAGGCGTTGAGGTGGTGAACGGACGCGGACATAAGGACAATTTCTACCACACGCTGGAAGTGCTTGACAACGTAGCGCGAGCCACGGCTGATTGGGATAAGAAACCAGACGAGCCTGTAGGGGAAAGTCAACCCGACGAACCTCACATGACGTGGGGTGAGCGGAAACTGTGGTTGCGTTGGGCCGCCTTGCTGCACGATATTGGCAAACCGGCAAGCAAGAAGTGGGACAACCAGTTGGGATGGACTTTCCACAGCCATAATTTCATTGGCAAGAAGATGGTGCCAGGTATCTTCAAGCGTATGAAGCTTCCCTTGAACGAGAAAATGAAGTACGTGCAGAAACTGGTGGAGTTGCACATGCGGCCCATCAACATCGCTGACGATGAGGTGACCGATTCTGCTGTGCGTCGTTTGCTTTTCGATGCCGGACAAGACATAGAGGACTTGATGGTGCTTTGTGAGGCCGACATCACTTCCAAGAAGGCGGAGAAGAAACAGCGTTTCCTCGACAACTACCGTTTGGTGCGTGAGAAGATGGATGCCTTGAAGGAAAAAGACCGCATCCGGTTGTTCCAGCCACCGATTGATGGTGAGGAGATCATGAGGATTTTCAACTTGACTCCATCAAAAGAGGTGGGTATCCTGAAACAAGCGGTCAAAGATGCCATCATCGACGGGGTCATTCCCAACGACTATGATGTGGCTTTGGATTTTGTACTGAAGAAAGCTGAAGAAATAGGCCTGAAACCCAAAGAGCAATAACCCTCCCAACTACGTGTAGGCTACTTAGGCCGGGGCATAAAAACTCCCCTCCCTTTTAAGGGGAGGGGTAGGGGTGGGGTGATAAGTATTCTGCCTCCCTGACGTCCCAACTCCCCTTTTTCAGGGGAGGGGTAGGGGCAGGGGTGATATCCCAATACCAGAGCAGAGTTGAATGAGGCGCGACAATCAAGCTATGCCTTCTTGTAGAGCTTGTGGCTTATGATATACTCCTCCACTTCGCCTGGAACCATTCCAGACAGAGACATTCCGTGGGCAGTGCGCTGACGAACCAGCGTGCTGCTCATGTCGTAAAGGTGGGTGTTGACCAAGGTGACAGTAGCAGGCAGCGACTCCACGTCAATCTCCCAACCAGGGCGTGCATACATCAGGATGTGAAACTCCTTGATGATGTCTTCGCCTCTGTACCAATTGCTGAAATTAGCCCAGTTGTCGGCACCGATGACCAAGTGGAACTCATCGTCTGGGTACGACTTCTTGAGTTCCTGCAGGGTGGTGTAGGTGTAGGACGGAATGGGCAGGTGCGACTCGAAGTCCGACACATGGATATGCTCGTCGTCTTTCAAGGCCAGTCGTGCCATTTCGAGCCGGTCGTCATAACTGGCGATGTCGGGGTTGCCCTGTTTCAGTGGGTTGAGGGGCGACACAAGAAGCCATAGCTCATCCACAAGCCCGCTTTGTTGCAACTCTCGTGCCAGTTCGATGTGTCCGATATGTATGGGGTTGAACGACCCTCCGAAAATGCCGATGCGCATGGTGTCAATCAGTCTTCTTGTGATGCTGAAGTAGGCAGGCTCTCCTCCGCCTCGCTGCCGTTGATGAAGTCCTTGACGGTGGAAACCATCTCTTGCTGAGCCACTTCCAGCTGGTCGTTGATAATCACCTTGTCGTATTTGTCGGCATAAGAGAGTTCAAGTTCCGCTCTCTCGATGCGCATCTGGATTTGTGCTTCTGTCTCTGTGCCTCGATGCTGAAGGCGGTGGCGAAGTTCGTCGATGCTGGGTGGCTGGATGAAGATGCTGATGGCCCGTTCGCCGAAATGCTTCTTGATGTTGCATCCACCCTTCACATCTACATCGAACACCACATTCACTCCTGCTTCCAGTCTGTTCTCCACCTCAGATTTAGGGGTGCCGTACAACTGGCCTCCATAGACCTCCTCATACTCGATGAAGTCGTTGTCTGCTATCCTCCTTTGAAATTCCTCCTTGGAGATGAAATAGTAGTCTTCACCGTCTTTCTCCTCACCTCTTGGAGCGCGACTGGTGGCTGAAATGGAGAACTGCAGGTTGAGTTCTTCCTTGGCTTGTTCCATCAGGTAACTGATCAGAGTGGATTTGCCACTGCCTGATGGCGCCGATACGATAATGCATTTTCCTTTACTCATTTTTTTGTAGGTGTTTCCCAACTCCCCTCCCCTCTAAGGGGAGGGGCAGGGGTGGGGTGAAAATTATTCTGCCTCTCTGACATCCCAACTCCCCTCCCTTTTAAGGGGAGGGGTAGGGGTGGGGGGGGTTGAATGCTGGGGTAATTAAATGCTAAGGAGTGATGAGATTATAGCACGTTGAATACTTGTTCCTTGATTTGCTCAAGCTCGTCCTTCATCTTCACCACGATGTTCTGCATCTCGGCGTTGTTGCTCTTGCTGCCTGTGGTGTTGATTTCCCTTCCCATCTCCTGTGCGATGAATCCGAGTTTCTTGCCTTGTCCATGTCCATCGGCCATGGTGTCCACGAAATAGTGGAGATGGTTGGTCAGGCGTTGTTTCTCCTCGTTGATGTCAAGCTTCTCGATATAGTAAATCATCTCCTGCTCCAGGCGGTTCTTGTCGTAGTCAACTCCTGCGAGGTTCTGCAGTTTGTCCACGATTTGCGCCCTGATTTTCTCCGTTCTGCCTTTCTCGTAGGGCTCGATGCTCTTGAGCAGTTCGGTGATCCTGTCGATATTGCCTTGCAGTTTGGCAGCGAGAGCCACACCTTCCTGCTTGCGGAATGCCACCAAGTCGTTGAGAGCTTTCTCCACTGCCTTGTTGATGACTTCCCACTCGTCCTCGGCAAGTACCTCAACTTCGATTTTTGTCAGCACATCAGGCATTCTCAGCAGCACGGTCATCCAGTCGTTGGGCTCAGGTATGTCTTTGTCCTTGCAGATGGTCTTCAACTGCTGATAGTAGGCGTCCATGAGTTCAGCGTTGACGGGTGTGGCCATTTGCGCTTCGTCTTTTTCCACCCATAGTGTGAAATCCACTTTTCCTCTTTCCAGTTGCTTGGCGATGAGTGTGCGCAGTTCCAGTTCCTTCTCGCGGTAGAGAGGTGCTACTCGCATCGACAGATCGAGTGTTTTGCTGTTGAGCGACTTGATCTCCACATGGATTTTCTTCCCGTTGTATTCGGCCACACAATTGCCGTAGCCAGTCATCGATTGTATCATTCTGAATCTTAATTAAAGTCTATGTATCACAAATTTTGCACAAAAATAGTGAAAATTCCGCTAAACTTCGTAATTTTGCAAGAATTATTGAAAATAAAAGTATTATGTCGTGTATTTTGCACATCGAAACCTCTACTCAGCCATGTTCGGTGGCAGTGAGTCAGGATGGTCAGGTGATATATCATATCGAGGACATGAACGGTCCGTCGCACGCCACTGAACTCGGTTCTTTTGTGGACCAGGCGGCGTCGTTTGCCGATAGTCATGCCATACCCCTCGATGCAGTGGCGGTGAGCAGTGGGCCTGGTTCATATACCGGACTGAGGATAGGTGTATCTACGGCAAAGGGACTGTGCTATTCACGCAATCTGAAATTGCTGTCGATACCCACGCTCAAGCTCTTGTGCGTGCCTTTGCTTTTAGGACGTGAAGAACTGCCAGAGGATGCTTTGCTTTGCCCGATGATCGATGCCCGAAGGATGGAGGTCTATACTGCGCTCTACACACGTGCTCTCAAGCCCGTTGTCGATGTGCAGGCTATGGTGGTGAATGAACAATCATTCGAGTCCCATCTCAATGAGCATCCCGTCTATTTCTTTGGCAATGGCAGCGACAAATGCAAAACCATGATCCAGCATCCCAATGCCCGCTTCATCAGTGGCGTCCATCCGCTGGCGAAGTATATGATGCCTTTGGCTGAACGCGCCAACGCCATGGAGGAATTTCAGGACGTGGCTTATTTCGAGCCTTTCTATCTGAAGGACTTCCAAGCCACGGTTCCCAAGCCCCTTCTGTAGCGTCGCAGTGGATGCAAGATACCCTTACTGAAAGCGGCGGATGCAGAGCATCGCGTCGCAAACAATCATTCATGTGAAGATATGGAGAATAAAGATTACAATACATTGAGAAAACGGCTGATTCAGCCCGAGTACGGTCGGTGTGTGCAGCAGATGGTTGACCATGCCGTCACCATAGCCGACAGAACCAAGCGCCAGCAATGTGCTGAGACGATTGTGGCTTTGATGGCCAGGATGGATGAGAAGCATAGCCACGAGGATGATTTCTACAAGAAGTTGTGGAACCATCTTGCGGCCATGTCTGACTATCAGCTCGACATTGATTATCCCGTGGAAATCCTTCGCGTGGACGAGCGCCCTGTCATCACCGATCATTTGCCCTACGACCAGCATCGCATCCAGAAGCGCCACTATGGACATATTCTGGAGCAACTGGTGGAGCAGTTGGGCGAGATGGACGACAGCGACCCTGACAAGAAGGAAGAGCTGACGTATCTGTTGGCCAACCAGATGAAGCGGAGCCTTGCCAATTGGAACAAGAATGTGCTTGACGACCACAAGGTGGCTGACGACCTTGCTCAATATACTGATGGCAAGGTTCAGATTGATGCCGACCATTTCGACTTCATCAGTACGGAGAAACTCTTGTCGAGCGTTCCCGTACAGACGCAGGGAAAGAAGAAGAAAAAGAAATAACCCATCTGATATGGCATCATTCGTAATAGAAGGCGGTCACAGACTGCAAGGCAGCATCACGGCACAAGGCGCCAAAAACGAGGCCTTGGAGGTGATATGCGCTTGTCTGCTCACTGACCAGGAGGTCGTCATCCGCAATATCCCTGAGATCCTTGATGTGCAAAACCTCATCAAGTTGTTGGAGAAGGCGGGGGTCTGCATCCGGAAGATTGAAGACGGTGTATATTCGTTCTGCGCTGAACGGATAGACATGGACTATATCGGAAGCGACGAGTTCATTCGTCAGTGCGCAAAGTTGCGTGGGTCCATCTTGATGCTCGGACCGCTGCTTGGACGTTTCCACAAAGCCTATGCCGCCAAACCAGGTGGCGACCAGATTGGACGTCGTCGTCTCGACACACACTTCATCGGTATCAGTAAGCTGGGCGCACAGTTCTCGCGCCGTGCCGACAATCCCAATATCTACGAGATTCATGCCCAGCGGCTCAAAGGTACTTACATGTTGCTCGACGAGGCGTCAGTGACAGGTACTGCCAACGTCGTGATGGCAGCAGTCTTGGCGGAAGGCACCACCACCATCTACAATGCGGCTTGTGAGCCCTATATCCAGCAGTTGTGCAAGATGCTCAACAGCATGGGCGCGCGCATCAGCGGCATAGCCTCCAACCTCCTCACCATTGAAGGCGTGGAGCGGCTTCATGGCAGCGAACACACCATCCTTCCCGACATGATTGAGGTGGGGTCTTTCATTGGTATGGCTGCCATGACAGGCAGCGAACTGACCATCCGCAATGTGTCGTACGACAATCTCGGCATCATCCCGGAGATGTTCGCTCGTCTGGGCATCAAGGTGCAACGTCGGGGCGATGATATCTTTGTGCCTGCCTACGAGCATTATCAGGTGGAGTCGTTTATGGACGGTAGCATCATGTCGTTTTCCGATGCCCCATGGCCAGGTCTGACACCTGACCTCTTGAGTGTCTTCCTGGTGGTGGCTACCCAGGCAAAGGGCAGTGTGCTGATTCACCAGAAGATGTTTGAGAGCCGCCTGTTCTTCGTGGATAAACTCATTGATATGGGAGCTCAGATCATCCTGTGTGACCCTCACCGTGCTGTGGTCATCGGACACGACCGTCAGTTCCCGCTTCGTGGAGCGCGCCTCACCTCACCCGACATCCGTGCGGGTATAGCCTTGCTCATTGCCGCCATGAGTGCCAAAGGTACCAGCACCATCAGCAACATCGAGCAAATCGACCGTGGATACGAGCATATCGAGGACCGACTCAACGCTCTTGGTGCCAAGATCAAACGTATAGACTAACTCTCTCATCAACAGCAATCATGATACGGCAGGAAGATGTTGTTCAGATCGGAAAGATCACCAAGGCACATGGCCTGGCAGGCGAAGTGGTCTTCGTCTTCACCGACGATGTGTTCGATCGGGTGGATTGTGAATACCTGATCTGTGATATCGATGGCATACTTGTGCCATTCTTTCTTGAGGAATACCGTTTCCGTTCCAACAGTTCGGCGTTGTTGAAGTTCGAGGACATCGACACCGTGGAGCAGACCAGCCAAATCCTTGGCGCAGATGTGTTTTTCCCAAAAGACATGATGGTGCCAGATGAGGATGGTGAGTTGTCGCTCAACTATTTCATCGGTTTTCGTGTCGTCGATACAGCGGCTGGTGAGATAGGTGTGGTGAAAGACTACGACGACCAGACCGAAAACTGGATATTGAAGGTGGAAGATGCCTCTGGGGCGGAAATCTTGTTGCCCTTCCATGAGGAATTCATTGTGAATGTGGATCATGAGGGCCGTTGTGTCGAGATGCAGTTGCCGGAAGGCTTGCTTGAACTATATAAATGAAAAACTACATGCAGACTACAGAACGAAAAAGAAATGTGGCTTTATTGGGCTCTACGGGGTCCATTGGTCGTCAGGCATTGGATGTGATCCGTGAGCACAACGACCTCTATGAAGCCTATATACTGACAGCCAACAACAGTTGCGACTTGCTCATTCAGCAAGCGCGTGAGTTCCAACCAGAAGCGGTGGTCATTGCCAACGAGATACACTATGCCAAGGTGAAGGAAGCCCTCAGCGACCTGCCCATCAAGGTCTATGCAGGCGAGGAAGCCCTCTGTGAGGTGGTGACCGACAGTCAGGTGGATATCGTGCTTGGGGCAATGGTGGGGTTCGCGGGATTGCGGCCTACCATCAGTGCCATCAAGGCGGGCAAGTACATCGCTCTTGCCAATAAGGAGACCCTCGTGGTGGCAGGAGAACTGATCAAACTTCTGGCCCACGACTATCATGTGCCACTCCTTCCTGTCGATTCAGAACACTCGGCCATCTTCCAGTGCCTGGAGCCCAACAATGCCATTGAGAAGATTCTGCTCACTGCCTCAGGAGGACCTTTCCGCAAGTTCAGTCCCGAGCAGATTGCCACAGTGACCAAGGACCAGGCTCTGGCGCATCCCACATGGAACATGGGCGCCAAGATTACTATCGACTCTGCCACCATGATGAACAAAGGCTTCGAGGTGATTGAGGCCAAATGGCTTTTCGATGTCAATCCCGACCAGATACAGGTGGTGGTGCATCCTCAGTCGGTCATCCACTCGATGGTGCAGTTTGAGGATGGTGCGGTGAAAGCACAACTGGGCATGCCCGACATGCGACTGCCTATCCAGTATGCGTTCAGTTATCCTTTCAGGTTGAAGGCCGACTTCGAGCGTCTGGATTTCTTCCAACTCAAGGACTTGACTTTCGAGCGTCCCGACGCAGAACGGTTCCGTTGTCTGGCTTTGGCCTACGAGGCGTTGCGGCAGGGTGGCAACATGCCCTGCATTGTCAATGCCGCCAATGAAGTGGTCAACCTGGCTTTCCGTGAGGACCGTATAGGTTTCAACGACATCGCCCGAGTGATCGAGCTGACCATGCAGAAGGCCGCATTCACGCGTGAGTGCTCATTGGAGGTCTATCTCGATAGCGATGCCGAGGCACGTCGGATTGCCGAGCAGCTGATTGCGAAATAATAACGATAATATCAATTCTATATACTAAGGTAAAAAGTGGATACAGTACTGATTAAGGCCCTTCAGCTCATTTTGTCGCTGTCTATTCTGGTGGTGCTGCACGAAGGAGGGCATTTCTTCTTCTCCAAACTGTTCAAGGTGAAAGTGGAGAAGTTCTTCATGTTTTTCGATGCTTGGGGCGTGAAGCTCTTCAGCACCAAGTCGAAATGGTTCTCCAAGTTGTTTCCCAAGATCGCGAAGAGCGAAACGGAATATGGCATCGGGTGGCTTCCCTTTGGAGGCTATGTGAAGATTGCCGGCATGATCGATGAGTCGATGGATAAAGAGCAGATGGCGCAACCGCCACAACCCTACGAGTTCCGCACCAAGCCTGCATGGCAACGCCTGCTCATCATGGTGGGTGGTGTGTTGGTCAACCTCCTCCTGGCTTTCTTCATCTACTCGATGATCAAATACTACTATGGCGACAGTTATATCCGTCCACAGGACATGACCTATGGACTGAAATTCAATGAGGAAGGCAAGAATGCCGGTTTCCAGGATGGCGACATCATCATCCGCACGGACGACAAGGATGTCAAGACTTTCACCGTGGCGCTGATGCGCGACATCGCCAATGCAGAGACGGTGACCGTGCTGAGAGACGGAAAGGAACAGACACTCTCCATGCCCGAGGGCTTGAGCCTGCTGAAGATGGCGGAGGCTGAACCTCCTTTTGTGGATTATCTGCTTCCGCTGAAGGTCGATAGCGTGATCGCTGGAACACCTGCGGCTAAGATGGGACTGAAGAAAGGTGACACTGTGACATCGTTCAATGGCACTCCGATATTGTCCTACAACGACTTCACCTATCAGGTGCTCCGTCTGCAAGACGCGATTACAGAGGAATCCACAGCTGCCGACAGCCTCAAGCTGCGCACCGTGCAACTGGTGGTCAACGGTACCGACACCGTCAACACCGTATTGACTTCTGAGTTCAAGATGGGCTTCGTCAATGCCATGCCCGACTACAAAATCACCGAGCAGCACTATGGCTTCTTCGAGTCCTTCCCTGTAGGTGTGAAGTATGGATGGAACACCTTGGCAAACTATGTCGATGACTTGAAGTATCTCTTCACCAAGGAGGGGTCTCGCAGTGTGGGTGGTTTTGTCACCATGGGTAAAATCTTCCCTGCCACTTGGGATTGGTACAGTTTCTGGAACCTCACCGCACTGTTCTCCATCATTCTGGCCTTCATGAACATCTTGCCGATACCTGCGCTCGACGGTGGACACGTGTTGTTCCTCCTCTACGAGATCATTGCCCGTCGCAAACCCAGCGAGAAATTCCTTGAGCGTGCTGAGATGGTAGGTCTGTTCATTCTCCTCGGCCTCTTGCTCTACGCCAACGGCAACGACATCCTCCGCCTCTTCGGCATATAGTAGGGACGCGACGTGTCGCGTCCGTCCGATAAAAACGACGTGTCGCGTCCGTCCGATAAAAGCGATGTGTCGCATCTGGAAGTATAAATCAACGAAAACAATCACATACGAATCAATGACAGCTAACGAAATCAGGGAGTCTTTCAAGAAATTCTTTGAAAGCAAACAACACCTTATCGTACCGTCCGCCCCTATGGTGGTGAAGGACGACCCTACATTGATGTTCACCAATGCAGGTATGAACCAGTTCAAGGACATTATCCTTGGCAACGTGCAGCCCAAGTGCAAGCGCATGACCGACTCGCAGAAGTGCCTCCGCGTGAGCGGCAAGCACAACGACTTGGAGGAGGTAGGACACGACACCTACCACCACACCATGTTCGAGATGCTCGGCAACTGGAGTTTTGGCGACTACTTCAAGAAAGAGGCCATTTCATGGGCGTGGGAATACATCGTCGATGTATTGAAGATCGACCCTAAAGACCTTTATGTCACTGTGTTTGAGGGAGCACCCGAGGAGGGTTTGGAACGCGACGATGAGGCCGCTTCCATTTGGGAGCAGTTCTTGCCCGCCGACCATATCATCAATGGCAACAAGCACGACAACTTCTGGGAAATGGGCGACACAGGACCATGCGGACCTTGCTCGGAAATCCACATCGACTCGAGAAGCGAGGAAGAGAAGGCCAAGGTGCCTGGAAAAGACTTGGTCAACAAGGACCATCCACAGGTGATCGAGATCTGGAACCTGGTGTTCATGCAGTACAACCGCAAGGCCGACCAGAGCCTTGAACCACTGCCCGCTAAGGTCATCGACACGGGTATGGGCTTCGAGCGTCTGGTCCGCACATTGCAGGGCAAGACTTCCAACTACGACACCGATGTCTTCCAGCCTGTCATCAAGGCCATCGGCGACCTGACCAACCATGATTACGGCAAAGACGAGCAAGTGGATGTGGCTATGCGCGTGGTTGCCGACCACCTGCGTGCCATCGCTTTCTCCATCGCCGACGGACAACTGCCCAGCAATGCCAAGGCAGGTTATGTGATCCGTCGCATTCTGCGCCGTGCCGTCCGCTATGGCTACACATTCCTCGGTCAGAAAGAGTCGTTCATGTACAAACTCATGCCTACGCTGGTGCGTGAGATGGGCGACGCCTATCCCGAGCTGAAAGCGCAGCAGGAATTGATCATGAAGGTCATGAAGGAAGAGGAGGATTCTTTCCTCCGCACTTTGGACAATGGTATCAAACTGCTCAACCAGATCATGGACGATACCAAAAACGAAGGCAAGACCGAGATCCCTGGAGACAAGGCATTCACTTTGTTCGATACCTTCGGATTCCCACTCGACCTCACCGAACTGATTTGCCGTGAGAACGGTATGACTGTAGATGAGAAAGGCTTCGAGGTGGAGATGCAGAAGCAGAAGCAGAGGGCACGCAATGCCGCACAGGTGGAACTGGGCGACTGGACGGTGCTGAGCGAGGGCGAGAGCAACTTCGTGGGCTACGACTTCACGGAGTACAACTGCCACATCCTCAAATACCGCGAGGTGAAGCAGAAGAAGGGCGTTGTCTATGAGGTGGTGCTCGACACCACTCCGTTCTACGCTGAGATGGGTGGTGAGGTAGGCGATACCGGAACACTCGTGAGCGAGAACGAAAGCATCGACGTGCTGGACACCAAGAAAGAAAACAATCTGGCTATACATATCGTCAACAAACTGCCTGAAAATCCCGAAGCCGAGTTTATGGCTTGTGTGGATGTGGAGCGTCGTCGCGCCATCGAGGCCAACCATACCTGCACACACTTGCTCGACGAGGCTTTGCGCGAGGTGCTTGGCACGCATGTGGAGCAGAAAGGCTCATTGGTGACTGCTGATGGCTTGCGCTTCGACTTCTCACACTTCGAGAAAGTGACGCCTGAGCAGTTGCGTGAGGTGGAGCACATCGTCAACGAGCGTATCCGCCAGAATATTCCGCTTCAGGAGTACCGCGACCTGCCTATGGAGGAGGCTAAGAAACTCGGTGCCATCGCACTGTTCGGCGAGAAATACGGCGACAAGGTGCGTGTCATCCAGTTTGGCACTTCGGTGGAGTTCTGTGGTGGTTGCCACGCGCAGGCTACAGGCCGACTGGGTATGGTGAAGATCATTTCAGAAAGTTCCATTGCTGCTGGCGTACGCCGTATCGAGGCCATCACCGGCAAGGCAGTGGAGGAGATGCTGGATCAGGTGCAGGACACGCTGACTCAGGTCAAGACTTTCTTCAACAACGCTCCTAATCTTGTGGCTGCTATTCAGAAGTTCATCGGCGAGAACGACGATCTGAAGAAGCAGGTGGAGTCCTTCAGGGCTCAGAAATTGGCTGATATCAAGAAGAATCTGATTGAGAAGGCTGTGGAGAAGAACGGTACGAAAGTGATTGCGTCTGTGCTGCCTGTGGATGCGCAGGGAGCAAGGGACTTGGCTTTCCAGCTTCGTGCTCAGTTGGCAGATCGCTTGCTGGTTGTGATTGGTGCGGCTGGTGATGCCAAACCTACATTGACCGTAGCGCTGACCGATGACCTTGTGGCTGAGGGTCTCAATGCAGGCAAGATGATTCGTGAGGCTGCCAAATTGATGCAGGGTGGCGGAGGTGGACAGCCCCACTTCGCTACTGCAGGTGGCAAGAACATGGATGGCCTGAAATCCGCTGTCGATAAGGTGGTGGAACTGGCTCAGCTCTAACCCCCTCTCGAATCAAACTCATTCAAACTCATTGTCGGCGGAATATGATTCTATATTCTGCCGACAATTATTTTTGGCGGTAAGGGTGTAAAAACATGCCCTTACCGCCAAAAGACGCTGATAGTTAAATATACTAATTTATTTTAGTAATATATTGATAATTAATGTTTTATAAATCAGTCCATTGTCAAGAATGATTCGGGGCTGCTTTTTCAATGATGCAGTCGTGTTTTTTTGATTCGCGGTCGTAGCAGATGCCAACAAGGAGGATGTCGGCGGTGTGGTCAGTCAGTTTCTCCCAATAGCGGCGTTCCTTAATTTGCGATATGGCTTCTTCTGCACTGTGCCCATACTTCAACTCGATAACAAGAGCGGGTTTGTCCACATTTCTTCGAGGCAATAGCACGAGGTCGGCATAGCCCTTCCCTGAAGCCAGTTCACGATGGAAGATATAGTCGCCATGAGCATAGTAATAAGCTATGGAGAGTACACAGGCCATACTGTTCTCATCGTTGTAGGAGAGGATGCTGGTATGTTCGCTATGAGCGGCTTCTATGGCATTTGCCACAGCCTCGGCGTTGCAGTCAAGAGTGGCTTGCAACAGACGGCGCGATTTCTGTATGGCATCCGAAACCACTGTCCAGTTGTTCTCTTTCACCGCATTCACCAACTCACCAGCCACTTCGCGGTTGGGCACGTAGCACTCTTTCTCACGGCGGTCATAACTGAGATAACCCAAGTGAATGAGTACCGTCAACACGTCATCACGAGAGTTGATCTGTGAAAGGTCGTTTTTGAATCCCACGGGGTTAACCTCGCAACGCCCACCAGCGAGCATACTGATGATGTCGTCCTTCAATCCGTCGTAGTTCATGTTGATATAGCCAGAGATGGCATCGGTAGCACCAGTCTTAGCCCAGAAACTGTCGCACCATTGCTCACGTATAGCCGTCATCACTGAATTGGGATTGAACATGGAGGGTTGAGAACCAATCTGATAACCATCGTACCATTTCTCCAACTCGTCGAAGTCCATCCCGTGCTTCTTGGCCAAATAGCGAACCTCGTCCTTGGTGAAACCGAAAAAGGGAGCCATGGCACCGGGCGAAACCATAGAGTATTCTTGGAAGTTGTTGAGTGCTGACTGGGTCTTGTATTTCTTGATGGGCAGGATTCCCGTCATATACACACCTGCGAAGACCCTGACAGCATCCACGCTTTTGAACATCCTGCGAAGCCAACCCACATAGCGGTCCATGACCTCTGTGCCTGCCTCAAATTCCCTGCATATTGCATCCCATTCATCGATGATGAAAATGAATTGATGCTGAGTGGCTTCACTCACACGAAGGAGATATTTCATCAAGTCATCGCCCTCTTCACGGGGAATGTCTGAATAAGCCTTGTTGATATCCGACAACAATTCGGCATCAATCCTGACAACAATATCGTCGTCTTTGTCGGAGATGAAGTTCGTCAAGTCAAGGTAGATGACAGGGTATTGATTCAGATGCTTTTCAAAAGATGGGTCATTAGCTATCATGAGATCAGCAAACAGCTCATGCGAGTCGCAGGAACAGTCGTAATAGGCTGCCAGCATCTTAGCCGCCATTGACTTGCCGAAACGGCGGCAACGAGTCACGCAGGAGAATTTCTGCTCGGTGAAGAGCGTCTGGTTGACCACGGCTATCAATCCCGACTTGTCAACATATTCACTGTTACGCGACTCGCGAAATCCTTTGTTACCTATATTGATATATGCGCCCATAATAACATCTTTTCCGCAAAGATAAAGATAATAATTGGTTTATCAAAGAATTGTGTTCTTTTTTCGGCTGATATGGTGGTGCAATCTCACGCGTCGGAGCAAAACAGGCAGGTGAGAACAACGTCAATCCCTCATCGTTCACAAAGGGGAGAGGGTGCGCACACCCATGTCCTTGCGGTATTCATCGTTGATGAGACGGCTGGCCTTATAACCATTGAAACGGGTCGGGGCAATGATGAAATCGGGCACATTGAAGGAAAGGAAACGCTCGCGATAGAAACGGCGGGGATTCCTCTGTGGCAGCATAAAGGCCTTGCTGACATTTCCCTTGGCATCGATATGGCAGAAATAGGGACGGGTGAAAAGACCGTCGTCGCGACGGGAACTCAGCACCAGCCAGCGGGAGTTGGTGCTCCAGTTGTGGAACGAGTCTGTATCTTCGGAGTTGGCTGCATCCATGCGCCGGCTCTCTCCTATGGAGAGGTCGAGTAGGTAAAGGTCGGCCTCATGGTGCCAGATGCTGAACTGTCCGTAGTCGGATAGAGTGTAGCAGAGGAAACGTCCGTCGTAGGAGGGACGGGGAAAGGACACGGACCGGTGTTGAGCCGAAGCGGCAATGATGGTATCGACATGGTTGCCGTAGTTGCCTGTTTCAGGGTCGAAATCGATGCGGCAGAGATCATAGCGGATGGAGTCGAGTTGATGACTGCCCTCTGGCAGAGCGCGAGCAGCACAGAAATAGAGCGAACGACCGTCGGGCGAGAACACAGGATAGGTTTCATAGACCGAGTCTTGCTTGAGCAGGGGTGAAACCAATAGTTCGTTTTTCTCGATATCATAGACCTGGAGGTCGGAGGCGTCGTCGAAGACTTCGATGCGGTTGGGATGGGCGCTGTGGAAAAGTTGGTTGGTGTTGTTGGTGGAGTAGGCGATGTAGCGACCCGAGGGGTGCCAGTATGGATAGACACATAAGCCGAGGGTCTGGTCGGTCTTGGTGTTGTAGGCGGTGAAAGGACCATTGTCCTTACGGAGCAGTGTGGCACCGTGCGGACCACGGATATGGAGGCTCATGTCGGCATTGTTGCCGCGGTTGAAGCTATGGCAGTTGACGCAGCCCTCAAACTGCGTGTTCTCTATCAACGGACGCTCATCAAACGACGAGAGCTCTCGCTCGTAGATGCCCATTTTGCTCCACACTTCGTAGCCTGGCTCAATCAGGCGGTAGCAGATGCCATAGTCGATGCTGTCGGTGCTGACGTAAAAGGAGAATGGGCGATAGGTGTGCCAACCATCGTCGTACTTCGCCGAGACGGTGACGCTGAGCGAGTCACCTCGGTTCTGGGAGAGCAGCGTGTGCCAGTCGTCGAGGTCGAAATCGGTGGATTCCTCACCTTGGCTGTGCAAGGTGTGACCATGACTGTCGGAAACGACGGCGTCGATCAGCAGTGCCGTCTCATCGGCCATGCAAAAGCATAGCGGGGCGATATTCACGGGGATGGTGACATCCACGTAGTCGGGATAGATCTGCGGCTGAACTGCCTCCTGCTTCGCATCGCCGACTTTTTCGTAGGTGCAGCCAGAGAACACCAGTATGGTGAACAGTATGTATAGGATATTTTTCATTGCTTAATGGAGGTGACGTAGTAATAAGTCTCGCGGTCGCCCGTCAGCAGGCAGTAGGCAAGCAGATAATCGTAGGCAAGTCGGTTGTCAGTGTTGCTGAGGAAAAGGTTCTGGAGCATCTGGCAGGTCGTATGGTCGCTGAAGTAAAAGTCTTCTTTATAGGCCATCTGTCGGAGCCGGCCGTATTCGGGATGCTTGGATATGGCGTCTTCATCCCCAAGAAGAGGCAGTGTCTCATTGGCCCAGTCGCTGTAGAAAAGGGTCTTCTGCAGGGCTGTCAGATATTTTCTTGACACTTCGTAGTCGCCGTTGATGAGGTTGGTCTGAGCCAGCCGCTTGTAGCATCGTGCGCTTTTCTGAAAGTCAAGGATCGCCTCCTGGGCTTCGAAAACCGTTCGTTGCGCCACATTGATCATCCCCAACTGATAGAACACCTCGGCTGTAGGCAACGGACTGGTGGCATCGCGCTCTACCGACGGGAATAGCCCTGAGATGCCGTTCTGGTTGTACTCGAACAAATGGTCGGGAAGCAAGCCGTGCATGGCCAAGGCCAGATTCTGGACGGTCACTCCGATGGGGTTGTTGGGTTTCTCGGCATTGATGGTTTCGAGGATGCGGTTCCATTGCTGGTGGCGAGCCATGAAGTCGTATTGCATCACCTTCTCGGCCTTGGAATTGGTGTTTTTCCAAACGAAAGCCAGCATAATGGCAAATACCAATCCAAACGAGCAAAGCGTCGCGACAATACGGTGTGAGGCATTGGCCCAGTGGTGGAGGCCACGGGCGATGAGTGTGAGTACGAAGATGGACAGGGACGCTGACCAGAGGAGGGAAGGGAAGACTGTCGGATAGCGGTGGTAATGGATGCCGAACCATAGTTTGTCGGCTGATACAGGGAGATAGAATGACAGCAGGACTGGCAAAACTGCCAAGAGGATGAACAGACCATAATACCATGGAATGCGTTGAGGACGGGGAGCCTGCAGGAGGAAAAACACGATGCAGACGGGACCCGCCATCCAGTAAAGCAGAGGAATGGCAATGACGAGCAGGATGCGGCGAGTCCAACCGCAGCGCAACTTGTCAAAACCCCAGGAAGCGAGGAGGGTGAGCACGACAGCCCAGACTCCACCAAAGAGCGCGTTCTCATCGAGCAGGAAGAGCCAGAGAAGGAAGGCTGGCACATAACTCAGGCCGTAGAGCCGTCCCCAATCGGTCAGACGGAGTGTCAGGAGTTGCACCACCGAGAGCAATATGCCGATGATGGTCGCGCCCACCCAGGCAAATAGGAAAAACTGGGTGCAGAAGCGTCCCAGCAGGTCGGCTAAGCCTCCTGGCAGCTTCACGATCTCCCACACATAGCCAAGGTCGAAGAGAAAAAGCTGATACTGCTCCTGATAATGCAGGTGATGGGGGTAGGCCATTCCGAAGAAGAGAACGACCGCCACACCGAAAAGAAGCGTGCATAAGAAGCGCAAATCCTTCATAGGAACGATTAAAAACGATTAATCTGTAAATACCTTGCTGAACTCATCGACGCTGATGCGGACTGGCTCAACCATGAATTCGGGTCGGTTGTAGCTCTTGAGGAAGAATGTGTGGTGCTCTGGGTCTTCCTGGGGCATCATAAAGGCCTTTTCCGCTTTCCCATCCTTGAAATAGGAGAAATAGACGCGGCAGTAGTTGCTGTCGTCCCGACGGCTGGCACACATGATCCAATGGCCGTTGCTCGACCAGGATGGATAACTGTCGGGAAAACCCTCGCTGTTCAACTTTGAGATATCGATATCTGGTGCGGCTTCATCATCGAGTGCCATACAGAGGATGTCGGCATCAAGATGCCTGATGTGGAAACAGCCATACCGCCCCTGGGCAAAGAGCAGATAGTGGCCGTCGGGACTGATGCGGGGCAAGGTGGCGCTCTTGTCTTGGGATGCGGCGTCATAGACGAGTTCTTCTTCACCGAAACTGAGCGTCGGCTCGTCAAACGAACGGCGGTAAAGGTTGTATTGCACTTTCTGGTAGGTCGATCTGATGTCCTTGCCAGCCAATTCCTCGGGTAGTGGCACTGACTTGCAGTAGTAGAGGTATCGGCCATCGGGCGACCAAGTGGGATAGACTTCCAAGAGGGTGGTGTCGGCGCTGACCACAATCACCGAGTCGGTGGCTATGTCATAGAGAATCATGTCGCTGGCCATGTCGTAAACCTCGATTTTGTTGGGATCGGCTGTATGGAATCCTTGTCGGGTCTTGTTGGTCGAGAGGGCGATGACTTTGGCTGTCGGATGCCATGCTGGATAGACGCCCGAGGAGATGGTGTAGTCGCGCTTCATGTTGACTTTCGACACCTTGCCGTCGTTGACAAGGACGGTGCCGCCATTGGAGAGGCGAACGTGGAAAAGCATGTTGTCGGTCTTGTAGTTCTGATAACTGTGGCAGTTGATGCACTGCCCTTTGGTCTTGTCAACACATGTGATCTCGTTGTTGAAAATCTGGGTCTCTTCAAATGTGGTCAGGTGGCGCTGGGCGATTTCCATATAGTCCCATGCCACATAGGATGGCTCGATGAGTCGATAGGATATGTATTCATCGATGGGCTCTTCTGCCACATGGATCTCAAACGGACTGAACGACAGCCATTCGCCATTCTGCTCACTCTCGGATTTCGCGGTCTTTCCCCACACCTCAACCTTGATGCTCTTGCCTGTGGAGGCATGGAGGATGGTGTGCCAGTCTGACTCGGGAATCTGCACTTTCACCCCCTGGCCGTATGTCCGTTGCTGGCCATCTGGTGTGCTGATCCGGGCCACGCACGCTGCATAGCGGTCGGAAGGAAGCATGAAGTTGAGTGGGGCTATGTTGCATGGCACGGTGACATCGCAGTAGTCTGGAAAGATGTCGGGGAGGCTCTTGACTGCTTTGGAGGAAGAAGGCACGTCGGGATGGTTCGTGCACGATGACATGAACAGCAGGGCAACAGCCAGGAGCAAGGTGAGGATATGGAGATGTTTTTTCATTGTTTTTCGGGATGTTTTAGTTGCCATGTTCTTGCATGATCATCGGACTGATATTGATCTTTCTTCCGAAGATGTTGTAAAACCAATAGGTGTCGCCCCATTCTTCTCGCAGTTCCTCGCTCAGGGTCTCAAGTTTCATGCTGGGGCGAGCCAGTTTTTCGATGGTGGCCCAGAATTGGGTGTAGCGGTCATAGACGGATTGTTCCACTGGAAGCATGATGCGTTTCTCCTCTGGAGACTTGTCCATGAACATGATATAGGCTTCCTGGGCATGCAGGGGAAACTCCTCGTCCATGTGCAGTCGCACATAATTGCGAAGCGTTGCCCAGAACCGACGGGAGTCGCAGCGAAGCATGGCATAAAACAAGGCTTGCTCTGAGGCCAGTTTGCTGTCGGTGGAGTACCACAGGCTGATGTCGTTGACGAGGTAACTGTCGCTGTTTTCCACTCCTGTCAGCTCATCTGTGAAGGATTTTTGCAACTCTTTCACTTGGGCTGAAACGGGGGCGGGCTGCCAGTCTTCGTATAGCGGAAGGTGATTGAGAATGGTGGTATAACGTTCCACCAGTTTGTCGTCGCCTTTGGCCTGGGCGCAGCGGGCAAGCATCTTCAGGTAGAAGGGGGAGAATCCTGCTTGGATGGCGTTTTCAAAACTCAGACGGATGGCCTCATTCGTCATGCCGTAGTTGTAATAGACCAATGGCGAAGCGGTGTCCAAAAGGGTGACGTGCAGGGAGTCGGGGTTGTTGAGGCTGACATAATCGTTGCCCATCTTGAACGAACGGTCAAGCAAGCTGCCATCGTTCATCAAGGCTATGTTTTTGAGAAACATCATCGTGTTGGTGGGCCTGGGATGATCTGAAGCGATTTGCAGCACTTCGGCCCAGTTGTCGTCGAGAGCGTGGCGCACCATGCGCATCTCGTCGATGTAGTTGCGGTCGCGGTACATGAGCGACAAGGTGAAAATGATGCCAGACACTGCACACAGCGCAGGAACGAACCACTTGGCGAGATACCTGCCGAAAAGGGATAGGAGAATGGAAAGGGCGGCAAGTGTCCAGAATGGAATGGACTGATGCGTGCTGGCATCGAGTGCGGTGTCGAAAACGGGAAAGCCTGCCATCACCACATCATCGGAGTTCAGATGGGAGTAGAGCAGGGCGCGCCAGGTGCTGGCGGTGAAGAGGAGTATGACCATACCCAGCAACTCGCCCCAGGAGGGACGCTCGGAAAGGGAAAGGCAAAGGATGAAAAGCAATGCATACCACCCAAGCACGGGATAGGTGGAAAAGGCAATCAAGTACCAGAGAAGATGCCACCGACGGGGTGTCGAACGGGCCATCCACATGAGCAACAGCATCAACAGATAAGCCGCCGACTGGGAGAACCAGTAGCCTCTGATGGGGTAGATGTAAATCCAGTAGCCAAGATCGACAATGGAGGTGAGCAGGCAGGCTATAGGTAAGATCATCAGGGCGGAGGCACTCCCGCGCAGACGAAAGGCCTTGGTGCCCGCGAAGAAGATCAATGTCCAGATCAGTACCATCACACCCGAGCCAATGACTGGTTTGCAGTACAATTGGGTGAGCCACGAGCCTACATACTGCATCAGACCAAAGGGCTTCGACATGAGACGCTGGAAAAATGCTGAACCGTAGATGAATTCAGAACGGTCGTGGGCTGTATAGAACACCTCAAGGTTGATGTATAGGATATATACAACAAACAAGACGAAAGCCAGCAGACTTCCATATCCAACTGCCCTGGATGCGTTGCTTTTTTCTATCATATACCTTTTTGCTATAATAGGCTGACTCGTGATGAGTCAGCCTATTTGAATGATAACTATCAGAATTGATTATTCCTCATAATACACGGAATTGATGGTGCATGAGCCAGACACAATCATGAGCTGGAGGTCCCTGCCTGCACCGCCATTACCGCGGGCGCAGTCTTTGGCAATCTGCTCGTTGATTGGAATTTCCAGCAAACCATTGGGCACTGTCCATGGGTGGTCGTTGGTGTCGTAGTAGAAAGCACTCCACCAACCGTTCATGATCTTCATCGTACAGTCTGCACTGGCATCTGAAACGTCCAGAATGAGGGTCTTGAAACCGAAGTACTCATCGTCTGTCAGATAACGCAGGTACTTGCCTTCACCATCGCTGAAACGCATCGCCGCTGCATCCCAGCCACCAGGACTGAAGGGAGGCTGAAGGGCTGGATCCTCACCATAGACGTATATCTTCTGGAGTTCCTCGGTAATGACCTCACAGGAAACAGGAAAACTGTCCTTGAGTTCGGTACCGTCAGCACAAAGGGCGGTCAGATACACCATGTAATCACCGAGTTTCATCTTACGCTTGGCAAAGTTGCCGATGAAGTCCTTGCCACCGATATTCCACTTGGCATTGACAGGGGCGGAGGTGCTGCAGCTGATCACGTTGCCATTCTTGCCATCAGCCGCCTTGTCAACTGTGACGCTGGACTTCGCCTTGAGCTCGCTTGCTGTGATGTGACCGCTGTTGCTGAAATCCTCATGAACTGGATCACAGGCTGCAAAAGCATAGGCTGCCGCAAAAAGCAAAATTATCTTTTTCATATTGATTCGTTTTTTTATTTGAACTGGGAATGTATAGAAGTCCCCTGATTAATAAAGTGTCTTGTATTGGGTCTCAGGATTAGCGGCATCCCAACCGGGGTTCTGCCGCAGCTTGCCGTTCATCAGGTTGATCTGGGCCTGAGGCTTGGCGAGGAAACCGTTGGTGTCGATGTAGCGCTTGGTCCAAGAGCAGGTCATGTGTTGCATGCTCACCTTGTTGGCCTTGTCGCCCTTCACCACTACTTTCTTGCCAGCCTGGGCCTGGAGGGCTTTAGGCGCGTAAGAGGTCTCGTTTGGCTTGTTACCCGTCCAACGGCGCATATCGTTGAAACGAAGGCCCTCGAAGGCGAACTCCCAACGACGCTCGTCCTGAACTGCCTTCAAGGAATAGGCAGTCTGGGGAACACCCGCACGCTTCTGAACCTGGTTCATGTAGGAGGCATCGCCCGTGAGCTCCGTGGCCATCAAAAGCACGTCTGCATAGCGCATCAGGTAGAAATCCTCAAAGTGGTCGCCCTGCATCTTGTTGTCGAGAGAACTGCCGGTATAACCCTCACACATGCTCCACCATGTGTCGTTGTTGGCTGCACATGCGTCAAGATTGACCTCGGCGTACTTCTTCACGGAATAACCTGACTCCTCGCAGTCGTCCTTCTCGTAGGTGTAGTTCTCAAGCTCGTTGTTCAGGTCAATCAAAGAACCAAGCTTACGGATATCTTTATAGCCTCCTTCGTTCTCTGCAATCGTCCAGTCGTCCCAGATATTGCAGGAAGGTGTGCCTTGACCCCAACCTTGGTTGAACGGATAAGTGAAGTTGCGGTCGCCATTCTGAGCGGTGGAACCATTGCGCAGACCCCAGAACACTGAGATATAGTTGGAGTACATTCGGGCGGTGGAATAAGTGCCGCCAATCGCCCACTTGGAGGCATTCATGAACTGAATCTGGAAAATCTCCTCAGTGTTTCCATTGCCCATACCAGGCTGGTCGAAGCAGTTCTCACGCTTCATGTCCTTGATGAATGCATAACCGTGTCCTGTTCTGATGGTATCCTTGACGACATTTCCTTTCTCGTCTTTGCTCTCTTTGATCTCGACGATACCGCCGCCGTCCTGTGTCTCTTGCCAGAGGAGGCTGTTGGAGTACTGCCAGAGTGAGCGGAAGTCCTCGCAAAGCATGTAGCCACCATTGGTGATGACATCCTTAAGTCCTTCCACAACATCTGCTTTGGAAAGTGTACCTCCATCGCAGCCTTCCTGCTCCACAAGTTGGATGGTGGCATCGCCAGATGCGAGTTCTCCGACATTCTTATAGAAACCAGCCCAGAACATCCAAGCGCGAGCGATAAACGACTCGGCGGCGAACTTGTTGGCATGGCCTGACTTCTTTTCTGTGCTCATGAGCGTCTTGGCGGATACAAGGTCGGAAAGAATCTGTGGGTAAATCACTGAATCTGCACTGACCTGCTCTTCCATATCTGCTGTGATAGTGGTGGAGGTGATCAATGGAACGTCACCAAACAACTGGGTGAGCCAAAGGGTATAAAGGCCGCGCATGAAATAGGCCTCACCAAGAAGCTGGTTGCGCTGACCCTTCTGTCCTTCCGTCCATGGAACATTATCAATGGTCTCAATTTGGTTGTTGGCACGGGAGATACCGCCATAGAGAAGGACAAAGACCTGTTCATACTGGTTGACATTCATCTCGACGAGATGATGCAGAGATTTCACTTTGTTGTCCTGAAGACCACCACTGCCATAGCAGTTGTCTGACATGATCTCCCACCAGTAGAAGGGATTTTGATTGTCGCAGTCGCCGCCACCCATGGTATTCATGATACTGTAGGTTGCCGCATTCAGAGCCTCAACATCTGCGGGTTTACCGGGGAACGTAGCCTGAGTCATCTCAGTGACACGTGGGTCAGTATCCAACATGTCGTCACAAGCGGTAAACAACATAGTAGCTGACAAAACAGCTAACGATGATATAATTAATTTCTTCATAATTTCAAGTCAAATTAGAATTTGATATTTGCACCAATCAAATATGTACGAGCGGGTGGGTAAAGACCCAGGTCAATACCTGAAGCCCATGATTCCACACCACCTGCTGAACCCACTTCAGGATCGAGTCCTTTGTAACCAGTGAATGTGCAGAGGTTCTGGGCCTGGACATAGAGGCGGAGCTGCTGGAATGGGCAGTTCTTCCAGAGATTCTTGAAGTCGTAGCCGAGAGTGACAGTCTTGATCTTGAAGTAGTCGGCATCCTCCATATAGCGAGTGGAAACCCAGATGGTGTTGGGGTGACCAGTAGCGGATATACGTGGCTGGGAGTTGGATGTACCCTCTCCATGCCAACGGCTGAGGATAGAAGTATCGTAGTTCTGGTAAGGTGTATCACCGAATGAGCGGTAAGAGCGCATGATCTGCATGCCGAAAGCACCTGCACCGCTTACAGAGAAGTCGAGTCCCTTCCATTCGAGACCGAGGTTGACACCGAGTGTGGCATCTGGATTAGGATTACCGATGCGGTGACGGTCGCACTGATCGCCTTCAGCGAAAGTGATGACGCCATCATGGTTCCAGTCGTCCCAGATGCAGTCGCCAGGCTGTGCACCGTCTAAGACAGGCTTACCTGCTGCGATAGCGGCGTCGATTTGTTCCTGGCTCTGCCAGATACCGCTGTAAGACATGCCGTAGAAATAGCCGACGGGCTTACCTTCCTGTGCGCGGAAGATGTACTCTGTGCCCTGGGAGAGAACACCACCACTACCATTGATATAGTGGTTTTCATTGGCGATACGGGTCACACGGTTCCTGTTGGTGGCAAAGTTTACACCTACGTTGTATTTGAAGTCCTTGTTGATTCTGTCTTTCCAGGCTACAGCGAGCTCAATACCTGTATTCTGGATGTCACCACCATTGATGTAAGCGGGGTTGGTACCTTGGATAGCGATACGGGGAGCTGTGATCAACCAGTCCTTCGTCTTCTTCATATACCAGTCGAAGTTCACTTCCAAACGGCTGTCGAGGAAACGGGAGTCGAAACCAACATCCCACTGCTCAGAGGTCTCCCACGTCAAGTCGGGGTTGGGAACGATGTTGGAGTATGCGCCAGTGTTTGGTGTACCTGCCACTGAAGTGTTCATGTCGGAACCGAACTTGTATCCGCTGTCGCCAGCGCCACCGGACATGGCGATGGTGGCAAGATACTGGTACTTGGGAATGCGGTTGTTACCGTTCTGACCCCAGGATGCACGGAGCTTGAAGAAGTCCATGAAACTCTTGGCGCCTTCCATGAATTTCTCGTTGGTCATTACCCAACCTACTGATACTGATGGGAAGGCTCCCCAGCGGTGACCCTTGTTGAAGATGCTTGAACCATCATAACGCAGGGTGGCTGTGGCCATATAGGTCTCGTTCCAGTCCCAGCTTACACGCCCGAACCAAGATGCGAGATACTCTTCGTCATCGGGATTGCCTGTCAGATTGATATCCGGCAGGTTGTTCAGCTTGAAGTTGGAAAGCCATGCTGAATCCCAACCCTTCAGGGTGGCAAGCTGATCACCATACACCACCTTGTTTTCTCCAGAGAGTCTCGCGCTCCAGCCTGTGCTTTGGTAGCTCTGACCTACCATGGCGCTGATCTTGTGGCCAGAGAATACAGGAGACTCGTAGGAGAGGGTGTTCTCGATAGAATAATTATTGGTGATCCATGAGTCCTGGTGGGCAGTAAACACATTCTTTGTTTCTGTACCAGAAGCAGGAGAACGGGGCTCGGTGTAATTACGGTAATAGCCGGAATTCCAACCATAGTTGAACTGAGTGCGCCACTTCAGACCCTTGATTGGCTGGATGGTGATGAAGGCTGTGGCGTTGACATTGAGGTTGCGGCTCTGGGCCAAAGAATTGAAACCACCATGTGTGAGGTTCTCCCAGGGGTTGTTGAACATCACTGGGTTCCAGCCCTGGCCGTAGGCGGGGGTACCGTCTATATTCTGGTAGAAATAATTCTCACCATTATCTGCGAACTGGGGCAGGATGGGATTGGTCTGGAGAAGACTGTGGATATAGCTCCAGTACATTCCGTCTTCTGCCAAGTCGTGGCTCTTGTTGTAGCCTATTGAGGCGTTCTCACCAATGGTGATGGCATCGAAATCTCTTACACGCAGAAGTACATGGTCGCTGTTGATGCGAACGGTGTGGCGCTTGTAGTAAGAGGCCATATCAGCACCCATGATGCCTTCGTTGCCTGTAAAGGTATAAGACATGGCGAATTTTGAACGGTCTGTTCCTCCTGTCAAGGTCAAGGAATGATTGTTCTGGAAGGCGTTCTTGTTGGTGAAGGCATCCCACCAGTCTGTTCCTTGCCAACCTGCATTGACCTTGTCGAGGATGTCCTGGGGAATGTAGCTGGGCCAATCCATCTTCTGGCCATTCGTGTTGAAGGTGTATTCGTCCAGAACCGTCATGTACTGCTGGGCATTCAGCAGCTGAGGACGCTTGTAAACATTCGACCAACCCAAGGCACCATTGTAGGTGAGCTCAATCTTGCCTGCCTTACCCTGACGAGTGGTCACGAGAATCACACCGTTGGCGGCGCGGGCACCATAGATGGCGGCTGAGGCGGCGTCCTTGAGAATGTCGATGCTCTCGATGTCGGCGGGGTTGATTCCGGAGAGGTCGCCACCGGCTACACCGTCTATCACGTAAAGTGGAGATGAGTCACCGATGGTACCGATACCACGGATGAAGACCTTGAAACCCTTGCCCGGCTGGGTGGACGACTGGGTAATCTGTACACCTGGAGTGGAAGATGCCAAGGCACCGAGGGCGTTGGTGGTGTTCTGCATGGCGATGTCCTCGCCCTTCACCTGGATGGTGGCACCGGTAACCAGTTTTTTCTTCTGAGTACCGTAACCAATCACAACCACGTCGTTGAGTGCTTCAACGTCTTCTTTCAGGGTAACCTGGATGTTGTTACGGCCATTGACACGGACTGTTTCCGTGACAAAGCCAAGAAAAGAGACGATCAGCGTGGCATCGCTTGTGGCGTCCACACTAAACTTACCATTCAGATCGGTGACATCTCCGGTTCGGGTGCCTTGAACTTGGACAGCAGCACCTATTACCGGCTCACCAGATTCGTCAATAACTGTTCCAGTGACCTTCTGAGCATTCATCCCAAGAGGAATCATGAGGAGGAGGAACAGTACAGCGAATGTCTTTTGTAACTTTTTAAAGTTCCACATAATTGATTAGTTAAAGATTGATAAAAGATTATAGTTATAATGTAGTATTATAAATATGCTTTGTAAGCGTAATTAAAATGATTTTACTTTTTTTTATCATCGTACCATGTTAACTGGCGCAAATTTACCAACCTATCGGTTATACGACCTGTTGGTACGAAACATGTTTATTATTTAATGAAACATAAATGCGGGATTGTATCATCTTTATAATGTTTTGTATCAAATTGGAAATATATTTAAATAAAATGACCAAATTAGTTTTGAAGGAATATCCTCTAATGAGTCATGACGACATTCCTGTTTTTTTGCTGATGAAAGCCACCATGGTGTGTTGGTGCTCACCAATCTCTCGTAAAAAAGAGGGTGAGTCGAAATGAACACACCCTCTTTATATAAACACTACGGCAGACCTTTTACATGTCTTTATGAGTCCCAGCCATTGCGCAACCCCTATGGGGTAGCTGTATGGCTGGCTACAATCTCTCATGCCTAACGGCATTTTGCCATGCGGCGCACTTGCTAAGTTGAATGTTTTATGTTATCCTGCGCTTATTTGCCCATGGCTTTGAGCATGGCTTCGGCATAGCGGCGGCCAATCATGCGGTAACCCTCGGCGGTGAAGTGCAGACGGTCCATGGCGCCAGGACAACCTTCCGACGACACCACACTGGCTGTGGGGATGGTCTGGGGCAACGACTGGATGATCTCGTTCATACTGGCACAAGCGCCATTGAACTCCTTGCTCAGCACCTCGCCAGCGATGATAGGCACATCGGCGGCTTTCAGATTGAGGTCGTTGAGTAGCGACTGGTAGATGTGGTTGACCTTGGCTGGCCAGTCCTTGTCGTTGGTGTTGGAACATCCCTGATGGAGTAGGATGCCTTTGATCACGCCTTGGTGGCTGGCGCGGAGGGCGCAGTCGAGCACACGAAGGTAGGGCAGGTCGTCGTAGCTGTGCATGATGCCTTGGAACCAACCAGCCTCGTTGACTACGGTCTTGGGGTCATACTCTTTAAAAAGGTGTTCGATGCGGCAACCGCCTATGGCTACATGGATGACACCGACGCGGATGCTGTCGGGAAGCTTCTCAACCATGGTGCGTCCGAAGTAGTCGGCTGGGGTCAGGCCTGTGTGGGCGCGGCAGAGTGGGGGAACAGCTGTGTACCATTCATACTTCTTGCGAGCCTCACCGCGGTTGTTGCCTTGATGGGCCTCATAATCCACTGCTGCCATCACCTGGAAACGCGGATCCACGCCCTCGTAGTCCTGGTCCTCAGGACGTGCGGCGCCCTCCATGTTCGACTGGCCGATGCAGATGTAGATGTAGAAGTTGGGGTCGGGGTTCGACCTGAAACGGTCCGACTGCGACAGGAAATCCTGGGTGGTCTTGGCATTGCCATACATTCCGTCTGTTCCCTGTGCGTTGGCTGTACTTGTGCCCAAGGTCAGGAACAACGCCAAAGCGGCTGTAGCCGCCTTTGAGTTCAAAAATCTTCTTTTCATTGTTATTGTTTGGATTAGTTGATGGTCGTGTTTTTTTTCTTCACTTTGTTATTGGATGATATGAACGGGGAAATTATAGAAGTCCCCTGCGAATGCAAAGTTAGCGATATTCACTTTCTGGTGGAAAGAACTCTGTAACCAAAGTTGTCGTTGTTGTAACACCGCAACTTTATTTTACCCCATTTCGAGCCGTTAAAAAGACCAAACTTTCAAAATGAATAAAAAACTTGTAAATATTTAGCTTGCATTTCATGAATTATCACTAACTTTGCACTACTTATATAAGCACTTTTTATTTTTATTTGGAAAACAATGGCAAATAGTAGAGAAAAACTCTTCTCTGAATTCACCGCCCCTACTACACAAGAATGGCTTGACAAGATTCAAGTCGATCTCAAAGGTGCTGACTTCGAGAAGAAAATGGTTTGGAAAACCAACGAAGGCTTCAAGGTGCAGCCTTTTTATCGCCGTGAAGACCTCAAGGACCTGAAAGAAGTAGATTCGCTACCTGGCGAGTTCCCTTTCATTCGTGGCAACAAGAAGGACAACAACCTTTGGTACGTACGTCAAGACATCAAGGTTGATGACCCTAAAGCCGCTAACGCAAAAGCACTCGACATCCTCAACAAGGGTGTAAATGCTCTGGGATTCAGAATTCCTGGCAAGATGGTCAGCGCTGAGACTGTGGAGACACTGCTCGACGGCATCGTGGCTGAATGCGTGGAACTGAACTTCCATACCTGCCAGTGCCACACCGTGGAACTGGCTCGTATCCTCGTGGATTATTTCAAGAAGAAAGGCTACAGCCTTGGCAAACTCGAGGGATCGGTCAACTTCGACCCCATTGCAAAGATCCTCACCAAGGGCAAGGACACATCCGACAAGTTGGCTCTTCTGCCTGAGCTGATCGAAGCATTGAAGGAGTTGCCACGCTTCAAGGCCGTAAGTGTGGATACCATCGAACTCAACAACGCTGGTTGCTACATCTACCAGGAACTGGGTTATGCACTTGCTTGGGGTAATGAGTACCTCCAGCAGATGGTGGACGCTGGCATCGATGCCACTACAGCCGCCAAGCGCATCAAGTTCAATATGGGTGTCAGCGAGAACTACTTCATGGAAATCGCCAAGTTCCGTGCGGCACGCATGCTCTGGGCGGAGATCGTGAAGCAGTACGAGCCAGAGTGCGACTGCGCTTGCCAGATGCACGTGCACGCCATCACTACCAGCTACAACCAGACCCTCTTCGACAGCTATGTCAATCTGCTGCGTTCGCAGACAGAGACCATGTCGGCGGCTCTGGCCAATGTGGATTCCATCACAGTGGTGCCCTTCGACGCGCCTTATCAGGAGAGCGACGACTTCTCTGAGCGTCTGGCTCGCAACCAGCAGCTCCTGCTCAAGGAAGAGGCACACTTCGACAAGATTGTGGACGCAGGTGGTGGCTCTTACTACATCGAGCATCTCACCGACGCACTTGCACAGGAAGGCTGGAAGGTGTTCCTCGCTGTGGAGAACGATGGCGGATTCCTTGCGCAGGCACTCGCCGGCAAGATCCAGGAAGCCGTGAACGCTGTCAACAAGGAGCGTCACGCCAATGCCGCCAAGCGCCGCGAGTTCATCCTCGGTACCAACCAGTTCCCCAACTTCACAGAGAAGTCGGAAGGAAAGGCTCCCAAGTGCTGCACTTGCTGCTGCAAGGAGGGAGAAGAACCCGCACAGATCGCTACACTCGACAAGAGCCGTATGGCCAGCGAGTTTGAGACCCTGCGCCTGAAGACCGAGCAGGCTGAGAAGCAGCCAGTGGCATTCATGCTCACCATTGGCAACCTCGCCATGCGTCAGGCACGCGCTCAGTTCTCATGCAACTTCCTCGCCAGCGCTGGTTACAAGGTGATCGACAACCTCGGTTTCGCTACCGTCGAAGAGGGTGTCGAGGCTGGACTGAAAGCCGGTGCCGACATCATCGTCATCTGCTCGAGCGACGACGAGTACGCTGAATATGCCATTCCTGCCTTCAAGGCACTCAATGGAAGAGCCATGTTCGTGGTGGCTGGCGCGCCAGCTTGCTCCGAAGAACTCAAGGCCGCTGGCATAGAGAATTTCATCCATGTACGCGTGAACCAGTTGGAGACGCTCAAGGAGTACAATGCTAAACTGGGAATCAAATAGAGAAAGGGCAAGAGACAATGAGAAAGAATTTCAACAACATAGACATTTACGCTGGCATCGCCAAGAAGGACGGCCAGCAATGGCAGAAAGACAACGGCATACACGCCAACTGGCGCACGCCCGAGCAAATCGACATTCAGCCCGTATATACCAAGGAAGACCTTGAGGGCATGGAGCACCTCGACTTCGCAGCAGGTATCCCTCCCTATCTCCGTGGTCCGTACTCCATGATGTATCCGTTCCGCCCGTGGACCATCCGTCAGTATGCCGGTTTCTCCACTGCAGAGGAGTCCAACGCGTTCTATCGCCGCAACCTGGCCAGTGGACAGAAAGGTCTGTCTGTGGCTTTCGACCTCCCTACACACCGTGGCTACGACCCCGACAACGAGCGCGTGGTAGGTGACGTGGGTAAGGCTGGTGTGTCCATCTGCTCTCTGGAGAACATGAAGGTGCTCTTCGCCGGTATTCCTTTGAACAAGATGTCGGTCTCCATGACCATGAACGGAGCTGTGCTGCCCATCCTGGCTTTCTACATCAACGCAGGTCTGGAGCAGGGGGCTAAGCTCGAGGAAATGGCAGGTACCATCCAGAACGATATCCTCAAGGAGTTCATGGTGCGCAACACCTATATCTATCCCCCTGCATTCTCGATGAAGATCATCGCTGACATCTTCGAATATACATCGCAGAAAATGCCTAAGTTCAACTCCATCTCCATCTCGGGCTACCACATGCAGGAAGCAGGTGCCACTGCCGACATCGAGTTGGCATACACCCTCGCTGATGGTATGGACTATCTGCGCACAGGTGTGAACGCTGGTATCGACATCGATGCCTTCGCTCCACGTCTGTCGTTCTTCTGGGCTATCGGTATGAACCACTTCATGGAAATCGCCAAGATGCGCGCCGGTCGTCTGCTCTGGGCTAAGATCGTGAAGAGCTTCGGAGCCAAGAACCCCAAGTCCATGGCTCTGCGTACACACTCTCAGACTTCAGGATGGTCGCTCACAGAGCAGGATCCATTCAACAACGTAGGACGTACTTGTATCGAGGCTATGGCTGCTGTGCTGGGTCACACACAGTCACTGCATACCAATGCGCTCGACGAGGCCATTGCACTGCCTACTGACTTCTCTGCACGTATCGCGCGCAACACCCAGATCTACATCCAGAATGAAACCAAGGTCTGCAAGGAAATCGACCCATGGGCTGGTTCCTACTATGTGGAGACACTGACCAACGAGCTGATCCACAAGGCTTGGGAGCACATCCAGGAAATCGAGAAACTGGGTGGTATGGCAAAGGCCATCGAGACGGGTCTGCCAAAGATGCGTATCGAGGAGGCTGCCGCACGCACTCAGGCGCGCATCGACTCTGGTGTGCAGACCATCGTGGGTGTGAACAAGTACCGCTTGGCACACGAGGATCCTATCGATATCCTCGAGGTGGACAACACAGCTGTGCGCAAACAGCAGGAGGAATCACTCAAGGAATTGAGAAGCAAGCGCGACGAGGCTGCATGCAAGGCGGCTTTGGAGGCCATCACCCAGTGCGTGCAGGATTTCAAGGATGGAAAGAAGTCGCAGAACAACCTTCTCGACCTGGCCGTGAAGGCAGCAGGCCTGCGATGCACACTCGGAGAAATCTCCGACGCTTGCGAGGCCGTGGTAGGACGTTATAAAGCAATCATCAGAACGATTTCAGGCGTGTATTCATCAGAAAGCAAGAACGACAAGGAGTTTGAACTGGCTTGTCAGCTCACAGAGCAATTCGCACAGAAGAACGGTCGCCGACCACGTATCATGGTGGCCAAGATGGGACAGGACGGACATGACAGAGGTGCCAAAGTGGTGGCTACTGGATATGCCGACTGTGGATTCGATGTCGATATGGGACCACTCTTCCAGACACCTGCAGAAGCTGCTCGTGAGGCGGTGGAGAACGATGTCAACGTGGTGGGTGCTTCTTCACTCGCTGCAGGACATAAGACGCTCATCCCGCAGCTCATCGAGGAACTGAAGAAACTGGGACGTGAGGACATACTCGTCGTCGCCGGAGGTGTGATTCCTGCTCAGGACTACGACTTCCTCTACAAGGCGGGCGTGGTTGCCATCTTCGGACCTGGTACACCCGTCGCCAAGGCGGCTGTGGAGATCCTGAAGATCCTGCTCGACGAATAATCTGACATTAAAACAATGACAGGCTGGCGGCCTTAGGCTGCCAGCCTTTAATACTTATTTTCTAAGAAACGTTTTTTTTTTATGGAATGGATTGTAAAATTATTCACTGATGGTTCCTCTGTGGCACACGTCGTGCTGCTCTTTTCCATCGTCATCTCTTTAGGCGTATGGTTGGGCAAGATGAAGATCGGCGGGGTGTCATTGGGTGTTACTTTTGTGTTGTTTGTCGGAATCATCGTTGGACATCTGCTCAGGAACAACGGGATTCAGCCAGTGGAGGAAAACTGGTCGGTCATCGGGTTCATGCAGGATTTCGGTCTTATCTTGTTCGTCTATTCCATAGGTATTCAGGTAGGTCCGTCCTTCTTCTCTTCTTTCAAACAAGGTGGAGTGACGCTCAACCTCCTGGCTTGTGGCATCATCCTGCTCAATATCGTGGTGATGCTTGCACTGTATTACACTTGCATGGACACTTCCAACCCCGACAACCTGCCGATGATGGTGGGTGTGCTCTGTGGGGCTGTGACCAACACTCCTGGTCTTGGTGCTGCCAATGCGGCGCTGGAACAGGTGACACATGGAGGAACGATGCCGGTCATCGCCAACGGTTATGCCTGCGCCTATCCGCTGGGTGTGCTGGGTATCATCGGTTCCATCATTCTTATCAAGGCCATCTTCAAGGTCAACTTCAAGAAGGAAGAGGACAACTACAACGAGCAGGCGGGCAACGCCTCTGCCATGAAACCGCATCTCATGCATGTGGAGATTGTCAACACATCGCTCAACGACAAGACCATACTCCAGACACGCGACTATCTGGCACGCGACTTCGTGTGCTCACGTCTGTTGCACGATGGACACGTCACAGTCCCCAACCGTGAGACCAAACTGTATGTGGGCGACCAGCTCTTCATCGTATGCGCAGAGGAGGATGCTGAGGCTATCGTGGCTTTCATGGGAAAGACCATCGAGGTGGATTGGAACAACCAGGACTTCCCGATGATCTCGAAGAAAATCCTCGTCACCGACGACAAGGTGGATGGCAAACCACTCGGACGCCTGCATCCCAGCAGCCTTTATGGTGTCAATGTGACACGTCTTTACCGCTCTGGCATCGAACTCTTCGCTCAGCCTGGGGTACGCCTGCAAGTGGGCGACCGTCTGACCGTCGTTGGTCCATCGGATGCAGTGGAGCGTTTCGCAAGCAAACTGGGCAACCAAGCCAACCGACTCGACAAACCCAATCTGATTACCATCTTCGTGGGAATCCTGCTGGGTATCTTGGTGGGAAGTCTGCCAATCAACATCAGTGGCATGTCTATGCCGGTGAAACTGGGACTGGCGGGTGGACCCTTGATCGTGGCTATCCTGATTGGCCGTTTCGGATCGAAATTCCATCTTGTATCCTACACCACCAACTCCGCATCCCTGATGATTCGCGATATCGGTCTGGTGCTGTTCTTGGCGAGTGTGGGCATCAAAGCGGGTGGCAACTTCGTAGAGACGGTCATGAACGGTGGTTTGTGGTACGTGCTTTACGGTTTCCTCATCACGGTCATCCCATTGATCATCGTCGGATGTGTGGCGCGCATCAAGTATAAGGAGAACTATTTCCTCATCATGGGTCTGATGGCTGGCGCGACTACCGACCCCCCTGCACTGGCTTATTCCACTGCCACAGCCAACAACGACATTCCCTCTATCGGATATTCCACGGTCTATCCTTTGTCGATGTTCCTGCGAATCATCACGGCGCAAGTGCTGATACTCATGCTCTGCGCATAGACCAGCAAGAACCCGTACTCATGCGCGCATAGCCCATGCAAGAAATCATCACATCCAATCAATATCCTTTACTGTCGGCGCTCCTTCTTGGGGCGCTGACTGCGCTTAATCCCTGCCAACTGGCCATCAACCTCTCGGCACTGACCTACCTCCATAAAAGTCATGGAGGAGGTCGTCTGCTGCGTGGATGGGTCTATTGTTTGGGGCGCATCGCCACCTACACCCTGATGGGGTGGGTGCTGGCATACGTGCTGCGGCAGGGTGAACAGATCGATGCCGTGAAAAACGTGCTCAGCTACGGTGAAACGGTGCTGCCCCCAGTATTGATCGCCATTGGCCTTTTCTTCGTGTATCGAGCTTTCCATGTGCATCATCACGACGCCAACTGCCATAATAGCCGAACGACCATCCGGCGTAGCGGTCCGTTCGGCGCTTTCTTCCTCGGCATGTCGTTAGCCTTTGCTTTCTGTCCCGAAAGCGCCATCTTCTATTTCGGCATCATGTTGCCCATGGCTGTCAGTTCATCGCATCTACTTGCTGTGCCACTGGTCTATGCCATCGCCTCGCTGCTTCCCATTCTCATCATGGACTATTTGGTGCGCACGGCCATCAATCGAGCACAGCGTTTCCAGAACAGCTTCCATCAGTTTCAGAAAGGAATCAATCTGGTCAGCGGCATCCTCTTCATCGTCATGGGCATCCTTATGTTTTTCATCTAAAACCAGCCCCTAAGCCCTGTGCCTAAACTTTCAAGGTCGCTGTAGTCATCCGGAAGACGGTTAGTTAAACCGCCATAGCATGGCTGCCTCGTTGCTTTTCCCCTGTCAACTCTCCTCTGTTGCCTTTGACTGCAGTTTCAATACTTTGTGCCAAAAAAAGTGGTATCTATGCCAATCGTTTGCTGGAAAAGTTGTAACTTGCACACGCAACCGATAATGCTATGAAAAAAGTGATCGACTACATCAAGAAGTACCTTTCCGTGCGGTTGAGTCTGTGGATTGTGCTTTTCGCAGCGCTCATCTTCACTGGAGCGTTGGTCTATGTGTTCAGCCAATCACGAAAGGCGGTGCACAACGAGGCCATCAAACACGCCACGGAGATACTCGAAAACAGCGCCATGCGGCTGACCACTACGCTCGAAAGGGTGGAAGAGGCGGCGAAGATGACGCAATGGCTCGTCATGCGCCACAGTGAGGTGCCTGATTCCATGTTCGTCTATTCATCCAACACGCTCAGGAGCAATCCCGACTTCTACAACTGCTCCATCTCGTTCAATCCTTTCTTCTATCCTTCCTACGGGCAGTTCTTCTCTGCTTATTCCATGCAGAAGGACGGGGAGATTACTACCGTGCAGCGAGGGGGCGAACGCTATAAATACCAGGACTACGAATGGTATCAGCGCATCCAGCAAAACGGCAAGGCCCTCTGGACTGATCCTTATCTCGACCCTGAATTGAAGGGCGACACAGGGAGGATGGTGATTTCTTACTGTATGGCGATCAACAACCACCGTGGACAATCTACTGGAGCGCTCGCTATCAGCCTCTCTTTAGACTGGCTCGCAAAGACCATCTTCTCCGTGAAACCCTATCCCAATTCCTACATCGTCATGATTGGCGCCGATGGCACTTTCCTCGTGCATCCCGACACATCCAAAATGCTGCGCCAAACCATCTTCGACAGGGCGGAGGAACAGTCGGACACCTCCGTTTATGCACTGGGAAGGGCCATGGGGGCGGGGAAAGAAGGGATGCGGCAGATGAACATCGACGGCAACGACTGCTACGTCTTCTTCAAACCTATTCCAAAGACGGGCTGGAGCATGGCTATCGTCTGCCACCAGAAAGACATTTTCAGCGGACTCACATTCCTGGGACAAACCGTGACGCTCATTTTCGTTATCGGACTGCTGCTGATACTTTTCGTCTCCAGCCACATCATTGCCAGACATCTCCAGCCGCTCGAACAGCTTGCACAGGATGCAGAGACCATCGCTTCAGGGCAGTTCAACAACGTACTGCCCGTCACAAAACGAAAGGACGAGATTGGGCAACTGACGACCTCTTTCGCCAACATGCAGCAATCACTCGTGGGGTATATGGACGAGCTGAAACGTACCAGTGTCAAAAAAGAACGTATAGAAAGCGAACTGCGCATTGCACACGACATCCAGATGACCATGCTGCCCGACGACTTCCCGCAACGACCAGGGCTGGACATCTATGCGACCATGACACCGGCGAAGGAAGTGGGGGGCGACCTCTACTACTATGTCATCGATGGCGACCAACTGTTCTTCATCATCGGCGATGTGGCTGGAAAAGGAGTGCCGGGGTCGCTGCACATGGCAGTGGTCTGCACGCTCTTCCGTCATCTGGCAGGCAACTACCAGAGTGCCGGCAACATCGTCAGGGAAATCAACCATGCTGTAGCCATCAACAATCAGTCGGCGGTCTTTGTGTCTTTGTTCGTGGGAGTCCTCGACCTGAAAATCCACCATCTCACCTACTGCAATGCAGGTCACAACCCGCCAGTGCTGATCCACCCTGATGGAACTTGCCGTTTCCTTCAGGCTGAGGTGAACATTCCTGTGGGTGTGGAGGATCATTACCAATATGTGGAGCAGGATATGGACTTCCCCGAGGAAACATCCTTGTTGCTTTATACCGACGGGCTGACTGAGGCCAATTACATCGACAACGACGGGAAGGTCCAGATGTTTGGAGAGGAGAGGGTGCTCCACGATGCGGAAAAGAATAGTAAATCCACGGCCCGTGAAGTGGTGGACTACTTGACACAGCATGTCTCGATCTTCGCCAACGGCACGGAACAGATAGACGACCTGACCCTCATGTTCATACGGCACGCAACGGCCGATACAGGCAAGTCCTTGACCAAACGGCGGCTGATCATCAAGAACGAGATATCCGAAGTGAGCAGGATGAGCGGCTTCCTCATGGCGGTGTGCAGGGAATTCAACATCGATGGCAGTACAGCCAAGACCTTGAACCTCGCCTTGGAGGAATGGGTGGTCAACGTCATCAACTACGCCTACCCAAAGGGAATGCGCGGACATGTCGAAATCACATCCGACTTTAAGGACGGAGTCTTGACACTGGTGGTGAAGGACCATGGGGTGGCTTTCGACCCTACGCAGCACGCGGAAGTGGATATCGATGCCGATTTGGCAGATCGACTGATTGGTGGACTGGGCATCCATCTGGTGCGTTCTATCATGGATACGCTCAACTATGAAAGAACCATCGACGGATATAACGTCGTGACTATGACTAAGCAAATCAATAATGGTAATTCCTTATAAATCGCTTGCGATTGAATTCGAAAATGCAAATCATTACGATTAAGCTTATGATCATCAAATAAATTCGCTAATTCGCAAAATCGGGATAATTAGAAAAAAACTAATCATTAAAGAATAGATTATGGAGTCAATCGTTTTCTTAGGATTCAACCTTTATGCATGGATCACCATACTCACGGTGCTCTCCATGTTCACAGTGTTGCTGTTCACCAAGATCCGGGCCGACCTGGTCTTCCTTTCTGCCATGGCGGTGCTGTTCGTCACCGGAGTGCTCGACGCCAAGGAGGCTTTCTCTGGTTTCAGCTCAACATCCGTGGTGGTCATCGCTGTGCTCTTCGTCGTGGTGGCTGGACTCATGCACACAGGAGTGCTCCAATGGATTGTCAAGCATCTCTTAGGACAGCCTAACTCCTTCCCCAAGGCGGTGGTGCGACTGATGCTTCCCGTGGCTGGGCTCAGCTCTTTCTTGAGCAACACCACCGTGGTGGCACTGTTTGTGGGCATTGTGAAGATGTGGTCGAAAAAACTCAACATCTCACCCTCAAAACTGCTCATACCACTGAGCTATGCCTCTGGCATGGGAGGGGTGTGTACGCTGATCGGTACACCGCCCAACCTGATCATCTCTGGTTTGTACCAGGAGCATACAGGCAATACAATGAATGTCTTGGCAACAACTATCCCAGGTCTCTTCTGCCTCTGTGTGGGTATTTTGTCCATCATCGCCATGCGTCGATTGCTGCCCGACCGCAAGGCACCTGAGTCGGCGTTCGAATCGACTGGCGACTACACGGTGGAGTTCCTCGTTCCGTCCGACAATAAGCATATCGGACAGACGGTCAGCGAGGCGAGACTGAACGATGTGCGCGGTGGAAGTCTGATCGAGATCATCCACTACGACGATGTCATCTCGCCTGTACCGGAGGATGAGATCCTGATGGGAGGCGACCGACTGGTCTTCGCTGGACAAGTGGATGAGATATTGGATCTGCGCAAGAGCCATGGGCTGGTCAATGCCGACCACCATGTCTTCAACATGAGCGAGGTCGATAAGAACCGACAGTTGCGCACCGCTTACGTCAACTTCGGAAGCAGTCTTATCAACACTGCCATCGGCGACAGCACTTTCGAGAAAGACAACAATATGACGCTTGTGGCGGTGGCCAGAAAGGGAGAGCGAATCAGCCAGTCACCGCGTAGTGTCGTGCTTCAGGCTGGCGACACGCTTTTGCTCGAATGTCCGCCTAAGACCAATGTCGCTACAAGCAATCTCTCTGCCCAACTGCATTTCTTCGACTCCACGCAGGTGGCAAACATCGGGAAAAAGACTTTCATCTCCACGACCATCATGATTGCTATGGTTGTGCTATCGGCTTTGAACATCATCCCTCTGCTCCAGTGCGCTTTCCTCGCTGCGGCTGCCATGCTCATCTTCCGCTGCTGCAGTGTCGATCAAGCCATGAAAGCCATCAACTGGGACGTCATCATGGTCTTTGCAGGATCTGTGGTACTGGGACTGGCTATCGCTAAAACAGGCATTGCGGAACGCTTGGCTTTCGGCATCACTGAGACGTTGGGCATCAAGAACCCCATACTGCTGATGGCGGCTATTTGTCTGGCGGGAAACATCACCACCGAGTTTATCTCTAATACGGCTGCGGGAGCCATGTTCTTCCCCATCATGTACGAGGCGGCGGAAAAACTGGGCTACGAACCTTACCCCTTCATGATTGCCATGATGATCAGCGTCAGCAGTTGTTTTGCCACACCTATCGGATCGCCAACACACATGCTCGTCTATGGACCTGGAGGTTATCGGTTCAGCGACTTCATTCGCATCGGATTACCCATGAACTTGATTATCCTCATGTCCAATATTCTGATCGTCAATTTGATTTATCCATTAACACCACTCAACTGATATGAATTTTGAAATCAAAAATGAAAATGGTGTCCTGACCGGAAGCCCTAAGGGATGGATCGACACCAACGTGGCTCCTGAGTTCCTCGAGTCGCTGAAAGTCTTGGAAGAACAAGCCGACAAAACCATCTGGCTCGACTGTGCCGACTTGGAATATGTGTGCAGTCTGGTCTTGCGAGGTCTTCTGAAACTGAAAAAGGCCAGTGCCTCAAAAGGAGGCTCACTGCTGCTGAAAAACGTACAGCCCGAGGTCATGAACAT
>CAMOWU010000008.1 GCA_946628545.1 uncultured Bacteroides sp.
TTTGAGCGAAGCGACCATTAGCGACAGCAACCCCTGAATAGTTACAAGCCATCAGCCCCCTGACACTTCTTCCACAAACAATCAAGAAACTCAGATTTTCGAAAGCAACTTGAGAACTGTGACCAATGCCCTGGTCTTGAAAACAGCCAAACGAGAAGTACGACCTTTCACGTAGTTCAGAATACCTTCCGTGTCACGTTTCCTCAACAAATGAACAAACTCATCCGACGTGTCAACGGCTATCATCTCCTTATAGTCATCCGTATCGTAGAAATCCTCAAGAAAGGATCTCGTCTCATTCTCTCTATCTTTAGAGTTATTGATACATAAACGGAACTTCAACACATCTTTGAAAATGTCAATAAAGAATAGCGTCAGTCCTGGCACATATTCTGGTTCATGCTCAAGGGCATAAGATTTCCTAAGCCAATAAAGTTGCCTCTGGTCGGTCCATACTCTTGGATTAAAAGTTGTCGTAGAACCACCGAAAACGTAATAGTATTTGCAAACAGGAAGAGAATAAACAGAATGAATATTATCCGAAAATTGTTGGATAAAGAGCAAATCATCACCATAATGAATATCATAAGAAGGAAACTCACGATTGCCAAACACTTCCTTACGTATCAGTTTTGTGGAAATATTGTTGGAGAAAATACGCTCGGTGAGAATCCCATGGTATTGCTTCAGGTCGTCAGTAGAATACAATCGTTGACCATACCTACGTTCAGCCTGTTTCAGCCATCCTTTTCGGTCAAAAGTCCTATAAAAACCCATTGCCACTATATCCACTTGATTCTCTTCGGCACAACTGACTGCTGTCTCGATATAATCGGAAGAAACCCAGTCGTCAGAATCAATCTGCGTGAAATAATCCCCATGAAATTCCTTCACCGCACAAAGCCTACCATTATAAACACCAACATTCTTCTGACTGTCAATGACCCTTACCCTCTTGTCTTTAGCCTCATATTCACGACAGATACGAAGGCTACCGTCTTTAGAAGCATCATTGAAGAGAATGACTTCAAGATTAGAATAGGTTTGACCCAGAATTGAGTCCACACATTGACGAAGATATTTCTCAGCATTATAGACTGGGACAAAGACACTTACAAGTTTTATTTGATGATCAGGACGTTTTTGAAGACTTAAAAGGGGTTTATTCGTATTCGGTGTAATAAAATCATAAAAACCGACGATTTTTCTGTAAATCAATGACATAGATTTTGCCTTATACACCATCAGACTGGGTTTTAGGTGCTTAATTCTCTTGATAATAGTTTGGGTGTCTTTGCTTCTGAGCAAAGGAATATATTTATCATCATCATCATCCAACTTGATAATTTCCTGGTATTCCTTAGAGGTATAGAAATTATTCAGTTCAACCGACAAATTTGATTCTATTTGTGACGGACTGACAAAGATTGTTTTTGACCACAAAACAGATTTCAACGTATCCAACAAGAAGAGCGTCAATCCTTTGACGTACTCTGGTTCATATTCGTGCGCATATTCTTTTCTTATCCAATATAATTTGCACTGATCTGTCCAGAATTTTGGATTGACATTTGCCGTAGAACCACCATAGCGGTAATAATACATGTATTTCGGACTAACAAATATACTATTGATATATGGAGATAAGGTCTGTATGAACAGGATATCCTCACCAAAATGAATGTCTGTTGGATGGAATGTTGCCGACTTGATCACGCTCATCTTAATGAGTTTGGACCAGACATTGTTCGCAAAGACACGCTGAATAAAAATGTGATGGTAGTCCTTTAGGGCATCCTCTCTATACAATCCAGGTTCAAATCTTTGTCCCTTGTTTGAAAAGAGACCCCATTTATCAAGTGTACGCATAAAGCCGACGGTTACTACATCCACATTCAATTCAATGGCTTTAGCAATCATCGTCTTAATGCAGTCCTTGTCTATCCAATCGTCGGCGTCCACCTGGAAGAAATACTCACCTTCAACATATTCAAGGCATTTTAAGCGAGTATTATACAATCCAAGGTTCTTCTCATTATTTACCAATCTTACGCGTCTGTCTTTTCGTGTATATTCTTGACATATCAATAGACTATTGTCAGTGGAGCAGTCGTTGCAGATGATAAGCTCAAAATCTGTATAAGTCTGGTTCAGCACAGAGTCAACACACTGCCGCAAATATTTCTCGGCATTATAAACAGGAATGAATACAGATACTTTAGGCATATTGAATAGACTGAATAGAATGATGACTTCTATATAGAGGAGCGTTATGCTCTATACGTTAAGATATTATAATAGAAGTTGAAAGCATACATGATGATCACAGCGTATCCCATATACTTTTCATGGTCGGTCCAGAAACGTTTTTTTGAAGTGGGATAAACCATGACAAGGGGAAGAATGAACCATGAGATCTGTGCGATACGATTGGAATAAGTGGCACGAATCACGATAATCCAAAAGGCGTTGGCAAAGCAGTAAATATTGAATATCCAGATATAGAATTCATCCTTGAATTTCCTCTTCATGATAAAATACCATCCGAAGGCTATGCCAAGCGCACTGAAAGCCACAAAGTCCCATCGGAACTCCATGGTTGTCTGAACAATCTCACCAACCTGATTACTTCCCGTCAGATAACCTTGGAAGCGCTCGTCACCTTGAAAGATTCCGATTTGGGAGATGAAGTTTTGCAAAGTCATACCCATAGACAAGGACAATATAATAGACAGGAACCATCCGGCAAGATAAATATAGGCATTCTTGATATACCAAGCCACAACCGCCGCTACCACAACCAACCACATCGACTTGTGGAAACCTGTTGCACAAACGCCTAAGAGGCCGGCCAATACCGGACGGTTGATATTGGCCAAGGCTAATATAAATATTGACGATCCTATACCATTTCTCACGCCATTCACACCGTAGCTCCAGAAAGTAAACATACTCATAAAGACGATTAATGGCACGTAATAATGGATGCCAAAAATCTGCCTGAGGGCTACGGCCAATCCACCCATATACAGGATGGCACATATAAGGAAAAACACATGGATATCGGCATAAGCGACACAAAAATTGTGTAGATTGTCCCACAACCATTCTCGGCCAAATGTAGGTTCATAGACGTAACCAGCATCTTGCATGGCATAGAATCCCTTGGCGTAATTGATGGTGTCGCCAAAATGCCAGTCAACGGGGCGAAGCCCCATCAAAAGAATCATCGAAACGGTCAGGAAGATGCCAAAAGAAGCGTTCAAGGCGGCTACATCCGTTCGTAGAACTTGCTGAGTGTGACACTGATACACAGTAAGAATCACAAACACCATGATCAGCAGATAATAGACTCGGGCGAATGATTCAGGTGGAATAAAGGTAATTTCCATATATTTTTAAATTGTGAATTGACGTAAAAGGATAAAAGTTATCTGTAGATGATCTTGTAGATGCCCACCAACATGACATAGACGCATGCAGGAAGATTCTTCTTGACACAGGCAAAAAAGGCACGCCAATGAAGAGGGAAAAAGCCGAGTGGTAATTGGGCTACGGCTTCTCTGTACCAATCTTTCTGCATGAAGTCCTTGAGTTTTTTATATTTTTCGCGGTGGCTTTCATTGGCGAAGAGTATATTCAGACCAACACCGATAATGCAGAGCGCCTTTCTGGTGGTGAGTGCAGCCATCAAGTCACTGTCGTTCATCGGTGCTATCCACTCCCCTATCCTCTTGTAGAGTGTTTCCCACTGCTCTATCAATCTGGGTTTGTTGGCACTCGACAAAGAGGCGTTTTCCAGTTTACGGTAATGATAGAGGCATGATGCCAAATAATAGGCCGACTTGATATAGGTGAAGTAATAGACATTGAAGAGCAAGTCCTCAGTACCGATTTCCTTGGTGTCGATAAACTGGATATGGTGGTCTTTGATGATGTCGGTCTTGTAAAGTTTACCCCAGGCTGTTGACAGACTGTCAATCTTCTCTGGATGGCGCAGGTCTTCTCCCATAGGAGAAATCAGTCTTTGGAAAAGCCTGTGGAAACCTTCCCCCTCAAAAATGATATCCTTGTCAGCAAAAATGGTCTTGGGTAGTGACTTGGAGGCAAACTCACGGATATAGGAGAAAAAGACGAGGTCGGTGTCTTTGCTGCACGAAATGGCTTTCTGGCAACAGTCGGATGCCAGTCGGTCGTCGCTATCCACAAACATGCACCACTCTCCCCTGGCCTTGTCTATACCCGTGTTTCTGGCCCCAGAGAGGCCTTGGTTGGCCTGGCTGCAGATGACCACACGCGGGTCTTTCTGCTGGTAGGCTTTCAAAATGTCGGCCGAGGCGTCTTTCGACCCATCATCCACACAAATGACTTCCAGTTCTGGATATGTCTGTCCAAGCACAGAATCCAGGCACTGAGCAAGGTATTGCTCCGCATTATATACGGGTATGACAATGCTGATCATCTTTTCTTTCGATTTTTATACATGATGTAGCAATAGAGTGCCGCACCGAAAGGAGTAGCAAGCAATGTGAGTAGTTTGCGCGGTGACTCCTTGATATAGTTGCCATTACGTAGCATGATACTGCTCGACACATAGTGGGCTGCCTCCAAGAAACGACGTTTCCAAGTCGGAGCCAGACACATGGAAGACTTGCGGATAAAAGCGAAACCCTTGGGATTGCGCACGTACTGCCTGAACATATTCAGACTCGAACCGTCTGCACGGTATTCCACCTTGCATACCACTTCGTTGAGCACCAGCAACTCATAGTCCTGGTCGATCATCTCGTACTTGTAGCCCAGCGACACATATTTCTCACCCTCAAACAAAGGATATTCTGGGTAGGAGCAAATGATGTCGGTGCGGTAGATCAATTTCTTATCGCCCCTGCCGCCACGCGCATAGAATCCGTTGACGGTGCTGTGCTTCAGGTCGTCGGGAAAGACTGTGCCAATCACATTTCCTTGGAAGTCGGCATCGAGTGCCATCATTCCAGCGTATTTGTCGGAACCGTATTTCCGCCAGAAAGCAATGATCTTTTCAACGGCGTCATCGGGCATATAGTCATCGGAATCCACGCAAGTATTCAGTTCTGTATGGATATTGCGGTAAGCGGTATTGTGCGCCCCATGCATTCCTTGGTTCTCTTGGTAGATATAGCGGATAGACACCTTGCCCTCATCTATCCATCCCTGAACCAACTCACGGGTGTTGTCAGTAGAACCATCATCAACTATCAACCACTCAAAGTCATCACAAGTCTGGCGGCACAATGCCTCATAACCCAGAGGAAGTGTATATGCACGGTTGTAGGCTGGAGTGAAGATGGTCAGTGTTTTCTTGTCCATAATGATTGAATCGTAAGCTATGGCTTATAAGGCGTTGTATATGAAACCTATAGCGTCTATTTCTTAGGTTCGTGGAGAGTTCTTGTCAGGCCCTTCTCAACCTGGGAGATATAGAAATCCTCCAGCAAAGGGGCGTTCTTCCTGACGTCATAGCCAGCATCAATGATTTGTTGAAGTGTGGATGTGCGTTCATGCTTTGATGTGGCCAATTGCAATAATTGTTCAGCCCATTGGGAAGGGGATTGCTGGAGCGACATCACGTGCATTCTGTCAGTGACGATGACCTCTTTAGGAATCCTGTCGGATATCAAGCAGTCGAGACCCGTCGATTGCGCTTCGATCAGTGTGACGGGCAGGCCTTCGAAGATAGAGGGGAAAAGGAAGGCATCGGCTGCCATCATGACATCGGGTATATCATCACGGCTACCCAGAAAGCGAACACTGTCGGCAAGTCCAAGACGCGCCACCTTGTCCTCAATGGATTTCCTGTCGGGCCCAGCACCAGCCAGCAGCAAGACGCTGTCGGCATGACGCTGATGGAATTGCTGAAAGACATCTATCATGAAAGGATGATTCTTGGGCATGACAAAACTGCCCACATGAAGCACGACAAGAGTGGAATCAGAAAGACCGAGCTCACTTTTCACCTTGTTTCTTTTCTCCTCGGAAAAGACGTAGCGACGGGTATCTATAGCATTGTTGAGATGAATGGCTCTCTTGCCCAACTTCTTGCCAAAGAGCCAAATGGCTGCTTCGTCACCACAAGTGAAACCATGAGTGAGATAAGGTCGCATGCGGTGCTTGAGATAAGTACGCATGATGAGTTTCAGATCGAAGGGCACATGACTGCTGTGGCCATGGGCGATGATGACCGGAATACCTCGCTTTGCGGCTTCACGATAAAAGAAATAGCCTGACTCCGAACATTGGCCATGGATAATCTTGTATTCAGGATGCTCATCGAAAAAATGGCTGATTTGCTTCCTGTATTGGTGGAAAGTGAGGGGATTGAGTGGCATGAAACGGTAGATCCGCCCACCCAGTCTTTCTATCTCGTCTTCATAGGCTCCTCGCTCCTGGCGATGCACTGCGAAATCAAACTGCACTCGACTACGGTCGATATTGCGGTAGTAGTTCATCACCATGGTCTCAGCTCCTCCTCGATTGAGGATGGTGAAAAGCATGAGCACTCGAAGAGGTCCTTGTTGCGATTCTGTCTGCATGATCTCTTTGATATTCTGAAAGTATCGGTTCCGTTGTGATTCGGATATAATCACTCCATCTTCTGGCCTGTGAGGCGGTGATAGAGCTGTGTCAGTTTCTGCCTCCACGACTTGACTTTCAGCCATGATTGTCCAAACCAATGGATGGCATGGGTATTGTCCGTCTTGTGGAGACGTCCGTTGATATAGTCGTAAGGTGTGAAGTAGTCGGTGGGGAAAAGGTGGAAAGAAGCATGATCCTGCTCTTTTCCATCGAGTTTCACCCCGAATTCTGAGGTCAGTAAAGCAGTGAGAACCATCACATTGGTGTCGAGGTCAAGACTGCCGTCATCATTGATGAATTTGCGTTGGGCATAGTGGTCCATGAACTTTTCCAATACGGGATTTCCCGCTTCTGCTGCCATGGTGCTGGTGGCGACCCACTGTGTGCCTTCAAAACCAAAGAAAGCGGGATGATGGAGCAAGTCGTTGAAACTCCTGACTACCTCCACATCAATGTCCATATATATGCCTCCCTGAGTGGAAAGGGCATACAGACGTGCCACATCGCTGACAAATGCCCATTTCTTGAGGGAGTAGGCTTGCTCGCAATACTTGTTGATATGGATATCGAAATTGCTTTCATTCCATTCCACGATCTCATAGTCGGGACACAGTTTGCGCCATGAGTCGATGCACTCGAGCACATCCTCTGGTTTGGGGCAATTCCCAAACCAACAATAATGTATCTTTTTGGGAATCATCTGACAATCAGTTCTTGTTTGTTATAGACCACACTGCCTGCTGGCAGATCCTTGTAGATGATGCAACCTGCACCCACCACACAGTTATCGCCTATAGTCACCCCTTTTAGCACGACCACATCTGATGCCAACCAGCATCTGTCGCCGATAACGATGGGAGCGGAAGACAGTTCCGTACTCACTCCTGCTTCTGGAGAATGGAGGTGATTGTTGTCGAAAACCTTGACGCCGGAACCGAACATACAATTGTGCCCTATTTTCACACCGCTATGCGCACTGATCATGCAATAGCGGTTCATGTAGGTCGCTTCGCCTATGGATACTGTGGCTTGGTCGAAAACCTCAATGTCGCATCCATGAGCCAGTTCGGTGTTGCGGCCTATCTCCATTCTCCCGTGCTGGAAGAGTTTCAAGACTGCGAAGGGACTGATACGTTGCAGTGGGTGAACGGCGTAGCGACTACCATGCCGCAATTTGCCCAGGACAAATCGCATGAGATTATAAAGAATAACCAGGATACTATGAATCATAGGGCTTCGATTTTTTGAGCCTCACTCTCGTTACCGTAATGGTGGGCAGCCAGATATTCCTGGATGGAGGCTTGCAATTTCTTGTCGGCTATCAATGCAGCCAGTCCTTCAGCGGCTCCGTCCACTTCGTTCTCTACAATTACGCCATCCACTCTGTCGTGTAATTGGCTGTGGGCAGTGGCATAGGCGGTGATGGCACAGGGCTTGCAGAGTATCTGAGCCTCGCGGACGGTCACGGCATTGCCCTCATAACGAGAAGGCTGAACATAGAGGTGGCAAGACTGGATATAGGGATAAGGATTCTCCTTTTTCCCGACCAACACAAAATGACGTTGCATGCCGGTCTCATTGATGGCTCGCTGAATCAAATACTCATCGCCACCATAACCCACCACATACCACAGTACCTGGCAACCACGATCGACCAGACCTTTGCAGATATGAGCAGCCCTGTCGAAAGCCTTGGGATAAGAAAAACGACCGACGGAGCACAAACGGACGACATCAAGGCCACCTGCTTGTTCACACAAAGCGGAGATTTCCTTCTCCACATCATCAAGGCCCACTTGAGCTTGCTGTCTGACAAAAGATTCCGACAGAATATTCTCTATCTGGATGATCTTGCCTTCTAAAGAAGGGAACTTGCTCAGAAAGCCCTTGGTCACATCAGGAGAGATAGAGACCACATGGTCGTAGGCTGCCCAGACTGGCAGTTCATTTTCTGTATCGGGATCCACAAAGGAGTAATCGGTGTGGATCCATGCACACTTGCGTTTGGCGCGAACCTTGTCGCGCACGATATTGTGGGGTATCAGGAAACTGATGGCCAAATCGTATTCACCATACTTGTGAAGGGATGGCAGCAAAGGAGTCGTGTAATTGGCGACATACTGGTAGATGGCAATAGGCTCCCTGACACCAGTTCTGCGCTGGAAACGACGGGCGGGTATGCGAGCCAGCAGACGGGCAATGGCTAAATCGACATAGCCTTGACGCACAATCTGAGAGATGGGTTTGGACAGGGCTGCATATCGCTTGCTCTCAGGCAGCAGACGCACCTGAGGAGGCACCAGTTTCATAAACTCCCCCGTATGCCTATACACAAAGAGATCCACATCGAACTTCGAATAATCAAGAGCGTTGAGCAAGCCGATGAGCGATCGCTCCGCACCCCCTATCTCTAAATACTGTATGGCTATGAACAGGCGTTTCTTCTTACTCATGATAGCTGTATATCAAGGGCTCGCGACAGATAGTCTTTCGATAAAGACACCAACGATTGCATCTTCTTATCGATATGAGAATAGTCATCATCTTTAAGCAAAGCTGGGGTGTAGTTCGAAACAAAACGGTCGTAAAGGCCATAATTACCCAACAGGTCTTCCATCCTGAAATTGATGTCGAGTTGACGACGTACCACACAAAAGCGCTTATGGAAGAGCAATGACAAGAGAGTGGCGTGGTAGGATGAGGAGACCACGAAACTTGCACCCCGAATCAGAGACAAGAATTCGATTGGACCGATATTTTTCATTCTTTTACCCAAGTTCTTGAGGGTGTCAATGCTGACGTTGATGATCTTCAGACTTTCCCGACGGGCTATTTCCCGCGAGATTTCAGTGATCTGCTTGCTGTTGTCGAAGTCATAGACAAGCAAATAAGGTTCCTTGACGAAAGACTGAATAGGGAAAAGGGTGTCCCATTGCGTAGAAGAAAGCAACAAAACGGGATCGCAAACGACTTCACAGTCTTCACGACCCATTTGCTGAACAAATGGCAATGAACATTTTTCCCTGACGGACAGGTAATCGAACTTCGCCAATTTCTGGCGATAAAGGTATTCAAGCCTTTTATCATTCTTATCAACCAGCAAGCTGGGGGCGTAAGCCACCTTACGAGCATTGGAACTGACGAAATCGAGGTAGAATACGGAGTCACGGCCTGTGAGATACATGCTGTTCCATATTTGGTCGCTACCTGCGATGAAGACATCTGCATTCAGGTTGGCGGCAATCAGTTGCTGAATGTCGTGGAATCTGTCGGTGAGATGCAAATGGTTTTCGGTGAATTGCTTGAACAGACGGTTCCTCTGCTCATGCGACAAGGCTGATGGCAGGTTGTATAGCATGGAAGCCACACCTCGCAACCATCCTTTACCGCTTTTGAACTGAAGGGGATGATGATTGACGACTTGTTGATAATAAGGCTTGTAATCCACCACCTGAACATGATGACCTGTCTGCTCAAGATAAGTCTGAAGAGCATAGACCTGCAGGGATGCGCCAAAATTGTTGACATCGTGGCAGGTGACGATTTTCACATCCAATGGTCTCATGATTGGAAAAGTTGTTCTGCAATTTGTATTTCTGAGGTGGCGTTGCCAACCACGGAGCCTTCCAGTGCATGAGTAAAACGCTGCTGTAGGGCTTCATCATGAGCAAGTGTAATAATAGCATTTGCCAATGACTTGGGGTCTTGAGGGGAAATCAATCCGTTGACCCCGTTCTGCAACTGATTATAGACAACCTCGAAATCAGTACTGACAATAGGCTTGCAGAGCATCTTGGCCTCGGCTATGGTCAGCCCGAATCCCTCGAAAGAAGAGGTCTGGACGTAGATGTCGGCTGCCTGTATATATGGATAAGGATTGATACGAAGTCCGAGTGCACGAACACAGTCGGTCAACTGCTTTTCTTTAATCATACCCCTGATATATCCAAGCAACGGACCATCACCCACCAGGAACCAGACGAAATCCAGCCCTCGCTGACGTAGCAAGAGTGCAGTGTCAATAGCCAACGGGTAGTTTTTCTGCTCTGCCATGCGTGCCACGGTGGTGATAACCAAACGGTCTTTTGTCTTGTCCTTGATTTTGTCAGGCAATGGTTCTTGTGCTAAAGATCTCACCACATCGGGATTGACAATGTCGTAAACACGTCGTATCCTGCTTGTGAACTGTGGCATATTATTCTGCATGATGGATTCCAATAATTCAGACACGCAGACAATCCAATTCATCTTGTTGTAGAAAGGATCGTTATACAGGATATTGTAGCCTGCTGACTTGATATCAACGTTGATCCAGGCCAATTTCTTGCGTGCCTTGATCTTGGTTGCGACTATGTATGTGGGAACACCTTGTTGATAGGCCACTGCTATATCGTAACTATCGTCAAGACCTTTGAAGTAACGACCACTGGTCCGCCACAAAAGTTCAGCGTGATGATGGTGTTTTTTATTCAGGTATCTCCACCTAAAATAGAACAGCAGATGCCCGAAACGCTTTTTCAATCGTTCCCATCTATTATATGAAGGCTCTTGCTCTATCACAACATCCTTTGGAACCATCTTTTCGAGCACTCCGCCGCGATGAAGAATCCAAAGATGCTTCTCATATTTCTTTGCATCAAGCAAAGAAATGAGAGAAAGAAGGCTTTTCTCTGCCCCACCACAATTGAGGGAATCTATGACGAACAAGATCTTTTTCATTCTTTCAACAATGCATAGAAGCCCTCGATAGCCTCGGGATTGCCCTTCTTTTCTTTTTGCTGATAAGCGACGATGGCATGATAGAGTTCTCGATGGTTGATGAGTTCGATGATGGCATCGGCTACAGCTTCTGGATCCTGCTTGACAACCAAACCGTTTTTTCCTGGAACCATCTGGTTATAAACTGAATCGTAGTCGGTGGTGACCACAGGCAGATTAAGGATACGCGCCTCTGCTATCGACAATCCATAACCCTCATGGCGAGAAGTCTGCACATAGATGTCGGACTGTCGCATATAGTTGTAGGGATTGGGGGTCGTTCCTAACAAGAAAAAATGGCCTTCCAGCTGATTCTCTTTGAGGAATCGCTCTATCTCTCCACGATACGGACCGCGGCCAATCGCATACCAACGGAAATCCACACCCCGCTCTTTCAAGATGCGACATGTCTCGAGGGTGATGTCATACCCCTTGTCATCCCTGTCTAATCGAGCCACTGTGATCAGACGCATGTGCCCTTCTCCCGATTTGAACAATTCATTCGTAACGGATTCCTCGGAAAGACGTCGAATGAAATCAGGATCAACAATGTCGGGATAAACACTCATCTTGTCTGAAAATGCCGGATAGACTCCTTCAAGATGCTGGCGAGCGGCTTCAGACACCAACACAATAGAATCCAAACGACGGTAATATTCCTCGTTGAATGTCTTCTCGTACCCAGAAAGATGGAAGATACAGTTCACCCACCCTATCTTTTTCTTCGCCTTGACTTTATCCACGACGTAATATGTGGGAAGGCATTGGCTATAAGCTATGGCTACATCATATTCTTCTGTTTCTGGCACATAGGAAGAAAAACGCCTCCAATAATAGCGAGCCTTGGTCTTCAGCTTCAAACCTTTCTTTTGGCACTGGATGGAATACAATGCTTTCGACAAAAGCAGACGTAAAGATAACTTGCCACTGTTCAGTTGCTGTATAAAGCGAAAAGGACTGAGGATTCGAACACAAGAAGGCAAGAAACGCTCAAACTCACCGCCATAGTTGAATAATTGCAAACTGACATCATAGCGATCATAGTCGATAAGCGAGAGCAAGGTGACAAGACTCTTCTCACCACCTGCAGCGGAAAGAGAGTCCATCACAAACAACAATCTCTTCTTTTTAGACTCTGACATAAGGCTCTCGACTTCGATATGACAATCCAACAAAATATCGTTCTTTCGATTAAACGATTAAACGTTTTTTCGATTAAACGATTAAACGAATCATCGATACATTATTGATGAATAAAAATCTATCGATTATTGCGGAATTTTCTCATCCAATAATAAACCTTTACCTTCAAACGGGTGAGATAGACGTTTTTCAGGACAAAGAGACGCTCATCGAGATAGTTGGACAGACGGGCATGCCATCCTCGATAGCCTTGTGTGTCTTGCCATGTGTTCTGTCCGTCTTGGGTAAGCAATAGACACGCTATATCTTTTGTCTCTTCTTTGGTGTCGGTGATATGTATGGAATGCTTGCCATACGGATAATCTGAACGTATTTGGTCCTTCAACTGAAGAACGGCATCCAAGCCTTTAGAAGTGGAGAAAAAGACAAAACTCATCTCTCCATGTGATGCGTAGCAGTGAGCCGCCTTGTCCATAGCTCCCTTATAGTGGTTGGACTCTGTTCCTACCCACGACTGGGCCTTATAGACCTGCGTGATGAACTTGCCAAAGGATCTAAGGGAAGTTGAAAGGGATTTATCGTAGAATGGAACAGCAAGTTGTCGAATCTTATCAATGGCTTGCTTCTTATCCTTACCCATGATAGGCCAAAGGCAAGCCACATACACATCCTGACACCACCTGATGGTTTCCAAAGCCACAATATCGCATACACGTCGCGAGAGTCCACGCTTGAGGAAATACTGATAATCGAAATCTGCTACAGAATGGACATCTGCATACTGGGCGACAACTACATCTTTGTCATAAAAGGCAAGGGCTGCCACACGATGACCACCATCAAGGATAATGCCGTTGGCATCGACAGGTACCACCGATACAGTGGCATCAAAAGACGATGTGGCAAAATGATTGATCAAATGGTCGAAATATGCGACAAAATCATCTAATGACTGTTTGTCATCGCGTCCAGGCTCCTTTTCATCGGGATTGAAAGCCTTGATGTGTTGTGTATAGACCTTCAGTGCCTGGTCACGGTTTTCCTCACGAAGACGGATATAGTAGAGTTTTGCGAAAAGGTCGAACCGACGAGGATGGAGCAAAGAACGGGCTTTGACCTTGCGCACCACACACTGATGTTCTGCCAAATGGTAAAGTTGAACGGTATGCGGTTGCAACAACGAAAGGTCAACACCATTATCGCTCTTTATGCCGCTATCTGATATTGTAGTGTTCATGAGCAGGATATCCTTAACGCTTAGAGTCGGATGGCATGTTTCAAACACACCATGGCATCAATAGTCTTCACCTTGACATCAAACAGAAAATGACGCAACATCGGCAAAAAATCGCACTCCAACATAGAGCGATCGATCAGAGAAGTATGCAATGGAACAGTGGCATCCAATGGATAAGTGAAAGTGTAGCCTTTCGCTCTCATGAATACATGCAGGATATTGATGAGACCACGTGCTGATGTATCTGTCAATTCCACGCCTATGGTTTCGGCCATAGAAATCAGACGTTGTTGATATTCAGCGGATAAGGAAGGCTTCTGAAGAATGGCGTGATAAACAAGGGTATAGAAATAGTCTTCATCGTGCATGACGAAGAAATGTCCATTGTATTTTTTCCTTTTCAAGACATCTTGTTGCCATTTGAGACAGAAATAGCCATCGCCAAGGTGGCGGAGGTCTATGCTTACCTTTCGACCATCAACGAATACATAGTAGTGAGTGCCGTCTCCAATATGACCGGACTGATCGTGCCTTGTGGAGCTTGCGCCCAAAAGACGTGCAATAGCATCGCTGTCTTCGCAAAGCATATCAATATCGGGATGACCGTCAACGAAGAAAGAAGAAGTAAGCAAGTTCTCGTGATTACGCATCACAAGATAATCTGCTTCGCTTGAGTTGAGCACAGCGAACAACTCTTTGACTGATGAAAAAACACCATTACACTTCATGTCACTATACTCCTGTTTCATCTTTCTTCCTCCACTGCTTCAAATGCTTTTTCCTATACTTCATCCATTCATCAAACTTCACTTTATAGGTGTCGTAAATGTGGTAAAGAGGGAGCAGTTTAGGATACTTCCTATAAAAACGGTACCTCTGGAGGCGGGGGAGAAGATGCTCATCGAAGTCGATCTGATACTTCTCATTGCATTTGAAGAAATAGTCCTTGAACGCACTCTTGATTTCATCGTTCATGTAACGATGAGTAAAGAAATAAGCTGTATAGATGTCATCCCAGAATCGGGTCAATGCCCAATAATACTGATCGGGATAGTATTGCTTGATGAATGGCAGGCGTTCCTCATAACCTCTGAACAAATCGAGATTCTTCAGTGAGAAAGCGCCAGATATGCCACACCGACGCTGACGGTAATAATAAAGGGGTGCAGGCATGATGCCGATGCGCTCCGAATGGTGGATCATATAGTGCTGCCAATACACATCCTCGAAATAGACACCTTTGCGGAAGGGATAACGCTTCACCAATTCCGTCTTGTAGATTTTTCCCCAAGCAAAATTCTTCAGCTCAAATTGGTCGAGCAACATCCTGATGGCTTTGTGGCGATCCACCACATAAGGAGGTGTATCTGGTTGAACAAAACGAGTGTCGTATCCATAATTGTCGCCATCCACGTAATAGGCAGCGCACTGTACCATATCACAGTGCTCACGTTGCATAAAAGAGAGCATCTGACTTAATGCGTCAGGAGCCAGCCAGTCATCGCTGTCAAGAAAAAAAGTATAGTTGCCTGTGGCATATTTCATCCCATAGTTGCGTGCGTCTGACAAACCACCGTTTTCCTTGTTCACAATAACTATCTCAGGATAGCGCTCCTTATAATCGCTGCATATCGACAATGTCGAGTCTGTGGAACCGTCGTTGACCAATATCACCTCCATATTGTCTCCCGTATATGGCAACAGACTGTCAAGGCACTGCGCAATGTATGCCTCAACATTATACATAGGTATGATCACTGAAAGTTCCTTCATGACGAGATAGGAGAAATCAATGTTTGAATCGCTTAATCACATTCTCCTTGATGATCTGTTGGAGATAATTCAGGTCTTTGGAATGAAAAGCCAAGGAAAGAGCATAATAAACGGCAAAGCCTTCAACCACACCTACAATAAGTTTGACCAAGTCGTTGGACAAGAACATCATGGTCACGTAAACTACTGCCACCATGATGAAGGTATAGAGCAAGGAAGGAAATATGTCTTTCAGTTGACGAAGTAGGCTCACATGAATGAGCTTACTGGTATAATAAGTGTTGATAAAGAGTGTGGCCAAGGCAAAAAACACCGTACCATAACACAGGACAAGAACACCAAAAGGAATACAGATAAACGCGACAAGCAAAGAGAACAACTTCTTGATCAGCTCTAAACGGAAGAACAAATCGGAACGTCCCTTAACCATCAGGAGATTCAGATTAAGACCGTGGATAGGGTTCCACATGGCTGCAAAACAAAGCACCTGCATAAAAGGGATAATCGGTTCCCACTTGCTGGTCAGCACAACCATCACAAAAGGTCTTGAAAGCACAGCTACCAAAAGGGTGATGGGAAAGACCAAATATGCGGAAAGACTGATGAGCTTGCGGTAGGCATGGGAAAGTCGTTCGTTGTCATCTTGTATCTTGCCCAATATGGGAAAAGACACCTCACCAAGCGACCCCATCAACACATTTGTGGGAAGTCCGGCATAGGTGGACCCTTTATAATAATAACCAAGCACCGCTTTGGAATACCATCGGCCTATGATGATGGGATTGATGCTGCTAAAAAGAATATTCATCACCCCTGTAGCCATCAGTTTAGAGCCGTAGGAGAAAAATTCACGAAAAGACTGAACAGAAAACCTGAAGCCAGGAAACCAATGCTGAACCCTCCAAAACAATACTGCCCTGATAACGACATGAAGAAAATGAGGATAAACCAACGACCACACACCAAAGCCCAAATAGGCCAGGATAATGGAAAAGATACCCGTTGAAATGGTGGCTGTGGTCTTTATGATACTGAGTTTCTTAAACTCAAGGTTGATTTTCATCCTTGCTCCTTGAGTCGCAACGAACGACTGAAAGAAAAGCAAGATGGCATTGACGATAACAATCTTCTTGATGAGTGGGTCGTGGTAGAAATCAGCTATCAGGCCAGAGCAAAGGCACAGCACAAGACTCATCACCACAGACATTGAGAGATAAGTGACATAGACTGTGGAATAGTCAATTTCTGTACGTTCCTTCTTGCGAATCAGCGCATTGGTAAAACCTGAGTCAACCAAACAATTGGCAAGAGCGAAAAAAATGCCAACCAAAGCTACCTCACCATAATCAGAAGGCATCAATAAGCGGGCAAGGACTATTCCTTGGATCACACCAAAGGCCTGGATAGAGATACTCTCGGCAAATTTCCAGATGAATCCATAAAAAGTTTTACTCTGTAACGATTCCGACATAGACTGAATAAATCTCTATCAATTGATTTTGAAAACTGCACACTGCATCTTGTGATCCGTCCAACCAAATTCCCTCAATTGATAGTCCAAGCAAGCTATTGGTTCGGAAAAGAGGATATGGTCGATCTTTGGCAAGAATGAGGAAACGCTATAAGATGATTGTAAAAGTGAAAACATCCTGCTCCATGAGGCATCATACATACCTCGTGAGACAGTCTGGAATGAGCTGGAATAAGCTGGTGTGTTGAAATCGCCGCATACCATCACATTAGAGCCTGATTGAGAGTGGATATCAGCTGATAATTGACGGGCTTGCTGACAACGAATTTGCGCATTGTCGATGAACGACCCTATTTTGCCAATCAAATTGGCACCCGCAACGTCGGTAACGCCAGTGGTTTGGAGATGAACATTGTAAAGACGCAATCTTCTGCCATCCACATCCACATCAACAGACATATACTTGTTGTAAGAATCAGCGAAATAATGGTTGCTGAGGCCTGACAAGGGATATTTTGAAAGCACCATCAGATTCAACACCTCATCTTCTCTGTCGTTGTAAGCGATATAGGGATAGTCAGGAAATCGGGACTCAATCGTTTTCTTCGACATGAGATGCTGGTGAGGACGTTCCTGAAGGCAGATGATATCGGGCTCTTCACTGAGCATCACTTTGGACAGGTCATCCAGACACTCGGATTTGAGGCTGAAATTGCCCACGTTCCAAGACACTACTTTCAGTTTGGCAGAATCATGTTCATCTGCTCCACTCCACCTCACATGAAGATGACATACGAGTGGAAAGAGAGCAAAGAGGAGTGCCAACAAGTCCGCAAGGCCCAACTTCCATTGACGTTGAAGAACGTGGACAACGAGCACGACAAAGTCGGCTGCAAGGACATAGAAGCCACAAAGCGCCAGCAATTCCATGTATGCTCCAAAGGTTCCACCCATCCAGCACAGCAACAAAAGAATTGCAGAGCAACACAACAAAAGAATCGTAAAGGACTTAGATATAATTGTTGTTGGCGACAAGTTCATCTATGGCGTCGAGATGCTTCTTTGTGAGCTTCATGCGCTCCATCATGGGCTGATAGACATCGAGATGGTGGAGGTCGCTTCCCACATAATCATACATACCCTGCTCCAGAAGTTTGGTAGCCACATCCTTCGGACGAGGACCGTAATAACCCGAAAGCGACATGAGGTTGAGCTGGAAATCGAAACCATATTCCTTCAAGTGCTCATAGTCACGCTTGTCCATATACATGTAGCGCTCGGGGTGGGCGATGAGAGGACGGAAACCTGCTTCCCACACGTTCATCAAGATGTCGTCAAGACCTACGGGGGGATTCATGTATGATGTCTCAACAAGCAGATGTTCAGACCCCAACCGCAAAGGGTCGGTGGCCAGACGTTCCTTGAAACCCTCATCCATCATGTACTCTGATGCAAGATGAAGTTCCACTGGTCCTGTATATGCCTCTTTTAACTGAGAAAACACAGCGGAGAGCTTCTCCGCTGTGTTGTGTAAGTCGCGCATGACATGAGGTGTGAGCCACATCTTACTGTAACCTACCTTCTCTGACATGAACTCCAGGAGTTGGAAACTGGTCTGAAGGTTGGGCGACCCGTCATCGACTCCTGGAAGCACATGACAATGTATATCAGTCGCTCCCTTCAGTATTCCAGATTCTAAAAGTTTGTATTTTCTTTTGAATCCAAACATATATTACGCCTTTTCTGTAGTTGAAGAAGTCTTATCGTCAGAAGTGTTGTCGTCTTCGGCTGTTGCATCCTCACCATCTGAAGATGAATGATGGTGGTGGTGGTGATGATGGTGCTCTTCTTTCTTGCCGAAGAGACGTTGCCAGAAGGACTTCTTCTCTTCGCCATATCCGCTGCCGTAGCCATAGCCGTAGCCATAACCGTAGCCATAACCGTAGCCATAACCATAGCCATAACCATAACTGTAACCCAACTGACGGATGATGGAACCGTTGAGGATCAGACACATATTGTGCAACTTGCCACTCTGGTAGATTTTCTCAATCTCTGGCATCATACGACGGTCGAGACGTCCTACACGGATGACGAATATAGTCAGGTCGGCTACACGGTTGGTGATGGCTGCATCAGCAACAAGTCCGTATGGCACGTTGTCGAGGAAGACATAGTCGTAGCGCTGACGCAACTCGTTGATGAGTTTGTCCAAACCCTCGCTCAACAACAATTCAGCGGGGTTAGGCGCCACCTTACCTGCTGTGATGACGTCAAGGTTGTCGCAAAGCGCATCCTTCTGAATGATATCGTCAATGGTAGCATGGCCAGTCAGATAAGTGGTAACACCCAACGCCTTCCTTCCACGGAGAGCTGATGTCAGTGTACCTTTTCGGATATCAAGGTCCACCAAAACCACCTTCTTGTTGGTCTGGGCGAAAGTAGCGGCAAGGTTGCTCGATATGTAGGTTTTACCCGATGATGCACCAAACGAACTGAATGTGATCACTTTCATATCCTTGCTGTTGACACGCATGAAGTCCATGTTGGTACGGATGATTCGGAAGGCCTCTGATATCAAGTCACGTCCTTGTGCCTTGACTGAAATCACACTTTCCTTGCTCTTCACTCCAAGCTTGTTGAGCTTCGCTTTGTTCTTGTCTTCCGGTATCTCACCGAGGAAAGGCACAGAGGTGAGGTCCTCGATATCCTTACGGTCTTTGATACGTGTGTCGAAGAACATGAAGAAGAGGAGGCAAGCAGTCGGAATCATAAAGGCATACATCGCACTCTTACCCATGTCCTGGCTAAGGATGGGCGATACGGGTACGTCGCTTCCACGGGCAGGTTCCACAATACGTGCGTCGGACTGAGTGGAAGCCTGTGCCAACTCGTTCTCTTCACGTTTGTTGAGCAAGTAAAGATAGAGTTCCTGCTTGATGTGCTGCTGACGCTCAATGCCCAGCATCTCTCGCTGTTTCTTTGGAACACTCGACACTCGTGAACGGGCTTCACCTGCACGACCCTGAATATTGCTCAACTGACGATTGAGGTTGTTGTTCTTGTTGTCAACAGCTCGGATAATACCTTGCTTCATGGCCTGCAACGACTTGTTGAGTTCCTGAACCACAGGGTTCTTGTCGCTACTTTCTTCAAGAAGTTTGTCACGACGCATCTTTGCAGTGTTGTACTGAGCGATCTGCGACTCAACCATGCCATCTCCAATACCAGTATTGGTCGGTATGAGTTCCATATCCTTCGACGGATCGGTCAGGTAATCCTTCATGGCACTGACCTGAGCCGACTGAACCAAAAGGTCTTTGGTTTGGTTGGTGTAGGTGTTGCGCTCTCCAAGAGCCGTGCTGGCTTCAGAACCGATGTCAACCAAATTGTGCGACACCTTGTAGTTCTCCAGTTCACTCTCCACACCACTCAGTTCCTTCGAGATGATTTCCAAACGCTCGTTGATGAAGTTGGAGGTGGTCACTGCAGCCATGTTCTTGTCGCGGATGGTCTGCTCATTGTAGAAGGTGATCAGTTGGTTGAGGATATCCTCGGCCCTGACAGCAGAAAAGTCGGTGAGGGTCATGTTGAGGATTGAAGAGGAAACAAAAGATGTACCCATCAACGAACCTCTGGGGTCGGCTATCTCGGCCTGAGTAATCACCAACTTGGGCGATATCTCACTGACGAAAGCGTTGACGTTCTTCTTCGTCACTGTGATAGGAGTACGATACCATTGAGAGGAATAATAAAGGGTCGGGGTGATGGTCACTACTCCAAGGGGAGTCTTGACTGTAGTGCCCAAATTGGCAATCAAGTCGGGACTGGAGCCCATAGAGAAGTCAGACAACTTGACCTTGTTCTTGGACAACGGAGTGACTTTCATGCTCAGCACAATGCTCTCATCGGCGTCATGGAAGGTGATTTTCACAGGTGACTCCGTGTAGAGTTCCTTGACACGCATATAGTCCATCACCGTGTAGCTCACCTCGGCATGAAGGGCTACTACAGCATCGTGCATCAATTTAGTGGACTTGAACTGAAGTATTTCATTCGAGATGTTGACCTGGGGAGTGTAGTTGCGGAAACGATCCATTCCTGCTACCACACCTACATTCTTGAAGATGACAGATCCTCGGCTGGAATAGGAGTAAGGAGTAGTGGAATACTTGTACCATGCGTATCCCAAAAAGATCGCAAAAGAGATGACATACCAAAACCAGTTGACGAGCAGATACTTGACGATATCAATAGGGTTGATATTCAATCCTTTGCTGACGGTGGTTTTCTCAGGTGCCAAATCCTGATTGTCACTTAATTTTACCATAAGATGATATTAACTGATTTGGGAAAATAGTGAAAAAACTGAAAACTAAAGTTTGTCGAATAGCAGTATCAGGGAGATAGTTGATGTGATGAAGGCAAAAACAGACTGAATCATGAAAAGGTTCTGGCGGTTTTCGTTGCGCACCTTCTTGCTGGTCGGTTCCACATAGATAATGTCGTTCTGCTGCAGGTAGAAAGTTGGAGAGAGGAATACATCCTTCGAACGAATATCATTCCAGTAGATACGACGGGTGTCGCCGTGCTCACGGATGACTCCAATTCGGTCGTAACGAGAGTTGTCGGTCAAGTCGCCTGAAGCGGCAAGTGCATCGAGCAAGGTGAAACGGTCACCCTTAAGACTGATGGTTCCCACATGTCCGACAGCACCCAAAACAGAAATCTTCATGTTCAGGAACTCAACAATGACAATAGGGTCTTTGAGCAACTCCATGTCGATGATTTTCTGAGTGATCATATCTACCAACTGCTTGCGAGTCAGGCCTTCAACATGAAGCACTCCAAGCATGGGGAAAGTGATGTTGCCATCTACTCCAACGGTATATCCACCAGTTCTGGAGTCAGCCGTCATGTTGGCATTGCTGGCATTTATTGAACCATCGTTGTTCACCGTATAACCACTCTCACCGAAGATGTTGAACGCCAGAGCGAGTTCGGGACTCTTGCAACTGACCTTGATGCTCAGCTTGTCGTCTCTTTGGATTACAGTCTCGTACTTCTGTACAACGGGGTATTCCAGTTTCTCATCCATATCCTGGAGATAAATGTAGTCACCTCGTTTCACACATGATGTCATCATTACGACGACAAACAAACAACATAATCTTACAAATGTTTTCATATTTATACTGTAGTTTTATTTTTCTTGCTCAAATATGATGATTTATTCTATACTTTTTCCACTCAATTGTTCTTTCAGCCTCTGATGAATCAACTTCATAAGTGAACCTGTAGCCTCACCATAGGAATGATGCGCGAAAAGGCGGTAGTAATGAAGCAATCGCCTCAATGTGGTACGCTTGCTGTTTTTTTCAGCCTCTTGACCCACATATCGCGTGTCAGTCTGCCCGAAATTGGCGGAGAGCCACACCTCATTCATCAGCACATCAGCATCTTTCTCACTGCCAGCATCCAAAGGCGACAAGGCCGGCGACAAACCCAGATATTTTCGGAGTATAGTCAGCAGGCATCTTGTCCAATCCATCATCTTCCAATCCTTTGCCCAACTGATATACGTATCCCACTGGATATTGTTGTGTTCCTTGTTCAGGAAGAGCACGATGTCGGTCAACTGCCTCAACCCTATCCCGCTGGTGATGACGTGTCTATAACTATGACATACCAGGAGAAGCAACGTCAAGGTCGGGTTCAATGTGGTAATTTCCGAACCGCTGACATCCTTCCGGCAATACGCATTGGGAGATGAGAGCGCATCATCCAAACGTTTTCTCGTTGATGGACCGACCAACGGATTATGGTCCAGAAACAAGCGACCGTGGTTTTCCACAACCACTTGACCAACCATGCATATTGATTCGTCCTGAAGCTTTCTCTCAACAGGAATCCCCCACCCCTCTATCGTTTTGTCTGCTTCGTCCTTTTGCGTTATTGTTCCGTAAAACAAATCGATGTCACTGGCGTAACGGTGATTGGGACGCGGATAGCAAACCGACAAAGATACGCCTTTCACCACCACGGGCGTGATACCCGAAGAAAGGAAGCGGGCATAGATGTAATTCAACGTGCGGAGCTGTTCGAGATAGGCTCTCTCCTGAGCTACAGCTGCAGTTGTCCAGACTTTCTGTAATGCTGACGAAGGTTGGCAATCCTCGGGAAGCGACAACACAGCATCGAGCAGAACCGATTCCATCGTCTGTCGCACAGCTGTGACGTAGATCCATTGCCATTCCGATTCACTGAGCGGAAACAAACTGGTATCAACCTTGTCCTCCCATATAGCAGCACGCAACAAATGGAGAAACAGCGACTTCAGTTTGTCCTCATCCAGCATGTTCAATGGTAAATGGTCAAAAATGCGATTCAGCGAGAGCAGAGCCGAACTCGTTCGAGCTATGCCGAGCGAGAGCATTTTAGGCGCAGCCAATGGTCAATGTTCAATGGTCAATGTTCAATGGCAAAACTCCTTGATCAAGCCGACAATTCGATCCACATCATCATTGCTGACCATGGGACCAGAAGGCAGACAAAGACCGCAATTGAAAAATCTTTCCGACACACCGTTGACATAGGCTGGAGCCTGAGAGAAAACGGGTTGTAGATGCATGGGCTTCCACAGAGGTCGTGTCTCGATGTCGTTGCTGTCGAGCAGTGATGCCAACTGACGGTAATCCTTACCGACAGTCTTTTCTTCATCCACACAAATGCAGGTGAGCCAATAGTTGGGCATGGCATCCTTGTCGGCCTTAGGCTCCATCACTCGGATGCCTTCCACGCCGGAGAGGAGTTCGGCATACCGATGATGTATCTCATTCCTACGGGCTATATGCTGGTCCACCACCTTCATCTGACCACGTCCGATACCGGCACTGACATTGCTCAGACGATAATTGTAGCCAATATGCTCATGCTGGTAATAAGGGAAATTCTCCCTGGCCTGAGTGGCGAAGAACTTCACACGGTCCGCATCACTCTTGCTGCGGCAGATGAGTGCGCCTCCACCACTGGTGGTGATCATCTTGTTGCCATTGAACGACATCACTCCAAAAGCTCCAAAAGTACCGCAATGCAGACCGTCATAAAGCGATCCCATCGCTTCGGCAGAGTCTTCCAGAACTGGAATGTCGTATTTGCGGGCCACATCCATGATCTTACTGATCTTGACCGGATTGCCGTAAAGATAAACGGGTATGATAGCTTTAGGCTTATGCCCTGTCTTGCGGATACGGTCAACGATGGCTTCCTCAAGCAACTCAGGATCCATGTTCCAAGTGTCGGCCTCACTATCGACAAACACTGGTGTGGCACCTAAATAAGTAATAGGATTGGCTGATGCAGCGAAAGTGAAACTCTGGCAGATCACCTCGTCGCCCTTCTCTACTCCGAGCATGACCAGACCTAAGTGGATGGCTGCGGTGCCGGCACTCAAAGCCACCACATGGTTCTCGTGGTCGCTATGGCGGTTGAGCCACTGCTCAAGGTCTTGTTCGAATCCATTGACATTCGGTCCCAAGGGCACGACCCAGTTGGTGTCGAATGCCTCTTTCACAAAATCACGCTCCTCGCCGCCCATGTGAGCGACTGATAACAATACTCGTGCCATTATTCCTTGTTGCTTTTTTTGTTCTTCTTGGCTAAACGTTCCTGAGCCTTCAGCGCTTTTTCCTGGGCCTTGGCAGCCTCTTTCTCTGCCTTCATAGCCTGCCTCTCGGCTTTAATGCGCTCCTTATGCGATTGCTTCACCGCATGTGACCTTTGTTTCTCCTGAACCTGTTGAGCCTTGTTCTCTATTTGCCATGATTGGGCTTGAGTCTTGTAAGCCTCGGTGGGAGAACTGGACTTCGTGCCTGGCTTGTCGTCAATATAGACCACCACGGCCACTTTCTCAGGATCAAGTGTCTTGACCACCTCGGGATTCCTCTCTATATAGATGATACCTCCTGGCACCACGTATGTATTCATCATCTCTTGCTTGATGCTTCCAGCTCTCAAGAGGAACAAGGGGAGGTTCTCAGGAGTCTCGTCCTTGACGGTCAGATAGATCTTGACACTGCTGTTGTGCTCGCGGAATTCTTCCACTGCCTCTCTCACCACCTCCTTGGCTACAGGATCAAGAGCTGAGGAGTCGGGAGCGAAATAGGCGGTAGATTGGATTCTGTTTCGGTCGTCGGTGGCAACGATGGAAATATACTCTGTGGATATCTTCCTGATTTTGGGACGAGCATGGTGGTAAGAACTCATATAGCGGCGTCCACGGAAGGTCATCCGATGGCTGCCGGTACTGTTGAGGAACCTGTAGCCGAAAGTCGCCATGATGTTGACATGACCGTCGTAACCTTTTCCGCGGTAGCCACCGTCGAAAGTGTTGCCAGAGAAAGTCACAACGCTCTCTATACCAAGATCAACAGCCTCACTGACCCTGAACTTCAATCCAGCGCCTGCATGAAGCGACAGATGCAACTTGTTGGCGTCGTTGAAATAGAAATTGTTCACATTCCATTTCTCGTCGGTAAAACCAAAGGTGTATTCGGCACCCACACCTGCTATCAGCTGCACATCAATCCATCTGCGTGGATTGTATCTGAACAAACTATTTGAGAGGCTGATCACAGCATCGCCGGTGGCTGCCACTGAATGGAAGCCATAGTCGCGCTTAGGCCCCAGCAACTGACCTTTGTTCATACCCCACATGAATTGCAATCTTGGGGCTATGTAGGGATTGAGCCATTTGCCGACCGCCACTCCACCTGCAGGGCGGAAGCGTTTGAAGAAAGCAGAATACTTGAGGTTGGTACCCCACGACAAATAACTACCAGCATGCAGCTCAACAAAAAAGTTGTCTGAAAATTTAGGCTGGATGGTGACCAAACGGTCATTTGGATCATCATACTGATCGATTCCGTCTTGGGCAAGCACTGATGATGAGCTCATCCCAATCAAGAAAGCCAGTAACAAAGTCTTTTTCATTTATCCTTGATTTTTTTTGTTTCTGTAGAATGTTGTTCGCCGCTATGGTCATCGAGCTGTTCATACACGGAATTCAAACTCTTGTAGTCGGGAACAATGGCCTTGATGAGTTTGACCGTTTCCATCTTGTCGAACTCTCTGGCCGTTTGAATGAGCTGGTCCACAAGCTTCGACACCTCTTCATAATCGTTGTTGATGCTCTTGGCGTGGAAGATCTTGCTGTGGTTGGTAGGCAATGTGTTCTCTTTCTGGTAGAGCAATTCCTCGTAGAGCTTCTCACCCGGACGAAGGCCTGTGTATTCTATCTTGATATCGATGTCGGGTCTCAGGCCGCTCAGTTCTATCATCTTGCGAGCCAGATAGTCGATCTTGACCGGCTCACCCATGTCGAAGACGAACAAGTCGTTGCCCTTGCCCAGATAAACAGCTTCCAGCACCAAACGACAGGCTTCTGGAATGGACATGAAATAGCGGATGATGTCCTGATGGGTGACCGTCACAGGGCCACCCCTCTCTATCTGCTTGTGGAAGAGAGGAATCACACTGCCGTTGCTGCCCAGGACATTGCCAAAACGTGTAGTGATGAAGGCGGTGTTGCCCTTCACCTTACCGTCGGCCTCAGCCTTGCCCAAACTCTGAACGTAGGTCTCAGCTACGCGCTTGGTTGCTCCCATGACACTGCTGGGCTTCACAGCTTTGTCTGTGGAAATCATGACAAACTTCTGCACATGGTACTTCAGGGCCATGTCGGCCATATTCTTTGTTCCGAGCACATTGTCGATGACGGCCTCGCATGGATAAGCCTCCATCAGAGGCACATGCTTGTAAGCCGCGGCATGGAAAATGATGTCGGGTCGGGTACGCTGGATCACGGCCTCCATGCGGTCGCGGTTGCGCATGTCGGCAATGATGGAGAAGACATTCTTGGCGTGCAAGTCGCTACGAAGCTCCATGTCGATGTTGTAGATGCCGGTCTCGGAGAAATCCACCACCACCAACTGACGGATATCGAAACGGATCAACTGGCGGCACAGCTCACTGCCGATGCTGCCTGCAGCTCCTGTGACCATCACCACCTTGTCTTTAAGCACAAGACGGATCTTGTCGAGGTCGATCTTGATCTCGTCCCTGCCAAGCAGGTCCTCAATCTGGATGGAGCGCAACTGCGACTCAGCGCGCTCGCCAGTCAGTTCCGAGGTCGGAACAATACGCATACTCAACTTGTTCTCCAAACCGTACTTGAGCAAGTCGTCGTTCTTCTTCAAGTCATCACTGTTGGCGAACATCATGCAGTCGATGCTCAGGCTGCGAACCAACTTGTCGATGCTCTCGATATCGGCTCCATAATAGATGGGGGTGTCGTAGATGCGGTAACGGTTGCGCTTGGGCTGACGACTGATGAAACCCAGCATCCTGTATTTGCTGCTCACTCCTTTCAGGTAACTGGCTATCTTCAGCGAGTCCTCGCCAGTGCCGTAGATGAGCGTGTTCAATACGGCTTTCTCCGTATGCTGCAGCACAAAACGATAGAAACTCTGGATGAGGATGCGCCAGAGGATGAGCATCACCAACGAGATGAAAAAGTCGCCGATGATGATGGCATAGACATGGAAAGAGATTTGTGTGAAGCCGAAGAATCCAAAATAGGAGAAGACCAAAAGCGTCATCGACTTCAAGAACATGGCCTTGACGATGCGAAGGATCTCTACCGTCGTCGTGTGGCGTATCACACCGTCGTGCACTCTGAAGACGAATGTCCATAGTCCAGTGGACACAAATCCCACCAGCAACAACTGCCAAATCAGTCCAATCGCCAGAGTGACATTGAGCAAATAGTTGATAAACAGATAACTAAGCAGGAGGGATGACAAGGAGATAATCATGTCGAATCCCCATACAATGTATCTGTTGAGTATCTTGAATTTACTGAATTTTAATATTGTAGCATTCATAAGAATCAACCGTAATCAATATTGTGCATACTCTTGGTTCATCCAACGTCTATTTTCAAGCCGCTGAACCAACTGACACACAAATATTTGCAACAAAAAAACGTTCAAAACGCAGTTGAATACAGACCTTTTCATCTATTGAAGTATAGGTGTTCTAACGTTATGAAGCCGTTGCCATGAAGTATATTTTCACAAGTGCAAAGTTAGACATTTTTACATTCTTAAAAAAATTTCGATTGCTCTTTTCGTCAGAATGCACGAAATATGAGCAGATTTTACAACAAAAAGAAACAAAAAGGCATGCAATCTACTTTAATTTAAGCCCAAGTAAACCATTTCAGCATTTTTTTTCATAATTTTGCAAGCGGTTTTTTAGATTAAGGGCATCATCAAGCCAAGGCGATGCGACGACAGCACCGTTCGGAAAACATGCACAAGCCCCAACATCACTCATTCTTCAAACATTATTAAAGTTAAAGAATCTTCAAACACTATAAAAGTAAAAAAAAGTGAGAATAGACATATTGACTGTCATCCCTGAACTCATTGAGGGATTCATGAACGAAAGTATCATTGGCAGGGCACAGAAGAAAGGCATTGCCGAGATCCACATTCACAACCTGCGCGACTACTCTACCGACAGACACAGAAAAGTTGATGACTACCCTTTCGGTGGATTCGCCGGCATGGTCATGAAATGCCAGCCCATCGACGACTGCATCGCTGCACTCAAGGCTGAACGCGACTACGACGAGATCATCTTCACCACTCCCGACGGACAGCAGTTCGACCAGCCCATGGCCAACGAGTTGTCGCTCAAGAAGAACATCATCATCCTATGCGGCCACTACAAAGGCGTCGATTACCGCATCAGGGAGCATCTCATCACAAAGGAAGTGAGCATTGGCGACTTTGTGCTCACTGGAGGAGAACTGGCTGCGGCCTGCATGACCGACGCCATCGTCAGGGTGCTGCCCGGAGCCATTGGCGACGAACAAAGCGCACTGTCCGATTCCTTCCAGGACAACCTGCTTGCAGCTCCTGTCTATACCCGCCCCGCCGACTACAAAGGATGGCAGGTACCCGACATCCTGCTCTCAGGGCATGAGGCGAAGATCAAAGACTGGGAACTACAGCAAGCCATCGAACGCACACAAAGGCTCCGCCCCGACCTGCTGAAAAAGTAATGAGATTATGATTTAGCCCAACAGCTTCATCATCCCCCCTTTTAACTTCCCCCTTTAACTCCCATTTTAACTTCCTCTTTAACTTCATTTTTAACTCCCCCTTTAACTCCCATTCAAAAATCATGAACAAAAAGCTCATTTTTGCCCTCTTAGGGCTGATATTGATAGCCATTGTGGCTTTCATCTTCTTCTTCCTCAACCGCTCAGGCAACAGCAACTACCGCAACGCCATCCCAGCCAACGCTCAACTCGTAGCAGCCGTTGATATCGCATCCATCGTTGATAAAAGCGGACTCGGAGACAAGAAATACATCGACAAGCTCAAGCAAGAGTTGGGTGGCATCGTACCAGAGGAAACGCTGAACCAAGCCACCAGTTACATCCAGCAAGCAGAAAAGACAGGTATCGACTTCCGCCAGAAAATCTATGTCTTCACCACTCCCGACCAGTGCGTGTGCCTGCTGGCCAAAGTCGCCGACAAGTCGATGCTCAACAAACTCATCACCGACCTGGCTAAAGACGGAACATGCGACAAACCCACAGAGAAAGACGGCACCGTCTGGACAAAAATACTCGGTGAGATGCCTGCGGCCTTCAACGACGACGCCCTGATTGCCATGATGCCCACTGATGGATTCAACAATCCAAAGGTAGCCATCAAGGAAATGCTTGAGCAGGATCAAAAGAACAGTTTCTTCGCCACCGACAAAGCCAAGACTTTCGACAAGGCTAAAGGCGACATCACGTTCTCTGCCTCACTCGCTGCACTGCCAAAGAATCTCCTCGGCACCTACTCTTCACTCCTACCAAAAGGGGTACGTCCCTCTGAAGTCGAGACTACCATATCTTTGGCTTTCCTCGATGGAAAAATCTCACTCAAACAGGAGCTTTCAAGCCAGAATGACAAACTTAAAGCTTTACTTGAAGAGACAAACTCAAACACAAAGAAAATCAAAGGATTATATTTAGATAAGTCATCTGATAAATCATGGTTTTGGGCCAGTGCTGGCATCAATGGTGAATGGCTGTTGACACAACTCAAAAAAGCAGACCAGTTCAAGCAGCAGCTCTTCCTTGCCGAGCGTGCCATCGACATCGAGAAGATGATCAAAAGCATCGACGGCGACCTCATGATCTCGCTCCAGTTGCCCAATGGGATGCAGCTCGACAACATGCCTTATCTGGTGGCCGGAAAAACCAAAGACCAAGACTTCCTCAAGGATGTGGATTACTGGACAACGTCCATGCGTGAATACGGCCTGACGATGACACAATCGGGCGACAAGCAATACAAGTTGGTAGCCGAAGACATGACCTTCTTCTGGGGTACACGTCCCGACGACCTCTACTTCACTTCATCACCCGAACTTGTTCAACCCACACTCAACGGACCTGGTTCACAAAAACTCAAAGAGCTGAAAGACGAGATACTCAACTCCAAACTCTACGTCTTTGTCGATTTCCAGCAAATGGCGCAATCAGGCACTCCCAATGAATGGATGTTCAAACTAATAGCATCGATGGTGGACAGCTACTCTCTCAGCCTTACAGAAGCAGAGAAAATGGAAATCACCGTCAGAACACCCAACAAGGAGGAAAACGTGCTGAGAACCATCATCGGAGGTCTCGCCCAGAGCGTCAGGATGTTGATGTAGAAAAAAATACAGACGACAAAAAAAAACTGAATATCAGGAATTTTAATGATTATACTGAATCTTAGTTGTTGATATCAAGAAACATTCAAAACACCACTTAGAACCATTTTACAATAAATAGCAATTCAATGAACAGCATCCGACTGAAATCGACTTTGCCCAATGTCTTCCTCAACCGCGAAGACATCGTCAGCGACATCTGGCGCAAAGACATCACGCTCGAAAAAGGCAAGTTCTACCTCATCGAGGCCAATTCAGGCACAGGAAAATCATCGCTTTGCAGCTACATCTTCGGCTACCGAAACGACTATCGAGGTGAAATCCTGTTCGACGAGAAGAATGTGGCTCTCTTCCGGCAGAAAGACTGGTCGAAGATACGACGCAAACACATCGCCCTGATGTGGCAGGAACTGCGCCTCTTCCCTGAGCTCACCGCCATGGAGAACGTACTGATCAAGAACAAACTGACTGGCTTCCAGAAGAAAAAGACCATTGTCCAGTGGTTCGACATGCTCGGTATCAGCGACAAGACCGACACCAAACTGCAGCTCATGTCGTTCGGACAGCAACAGAGAGTGGCGTTGATCCGCAGCCTATGCCAGCCTTTCGACTTCATCTTCGTCGATGAGCCTATCAGCCACCTCGACGACTCCAACGCCCTCATCATGGGCAACCTGCTCACAGAAGAGGCAAAAAGGCAAGGAGCGGGCGTCGTGACCACAAGCATCGGAAAACATATAGAATTAGACTACAACCAGATATTCAAACTATGAAATTGGTATGGAAACTTCTGCGGCAGCACATCAGCATCCCGCAGTTTGCCGGCTTCTTCTTCGCCAACCTTATAGGCATGCTCATCATCCTGCTGGGCGTGCAGTTCTACAACGACATTCAAAACGTCTATGACAGCGAAGACAGTCTCATGAAGTCGGACTACATCATTCTCAACAAGAAAGTAGGCACTCTTGGCAGCATCATCGGCAAGTCGGGATCTTTCAGTGAAGATGAGATCGACGACATCGAAGACCAAGACTTCACCAAGAAGGTAGGCCTCTTCACCCCTTCCAACTACAATGTTCGCGCCAGCTTCGACATAGAAGGCTTCTCAAAGTTCTCCACAGAGATGTTTTTCGAGTCTGTACCCGATGAGTTTGTCGATGTGAAATCAGAGCAATGGGGATATAAGGAGGGAGAGACAACGATACCTATCGTGCTTCCCAAAAACTACCTCGACCTCTACAACTTCGGATTCGCCCAGAGCCGCAGTCTGCCCAAACTGTCGGCTGGCATACTCGGAGCCATCAAACTGAGGATCCAGATTGCGGGAAACGGCCACGTGGAAAACTTCGACGGACGCATTGCCGGATTCAGTTCACGACTCAACACCATACTCGTGCCACAGGCTTTCATGCAGTGGGCTAACGAGCATTTCAGCAGCGGCAACGACAAGGAAGCGCAACGCATCATCCTGGAGGTGGACAACCCCGCCGACGAAGCCATCAACGCCTTCATACAAGACCACAACTATGAGACCGACACCGACAAACTGCAGGCCAGCAAGACCAACTACGTGCTGAAGGTGATCATCGGCATTGTCATGTCTGTGGGATTGCTCATCAGCATCCTCTCTTTCTATATTCTGATGCTCAGTGTCTATCTGCTGGTACAGAAAAACACGACCAAACTGCAGAACCTGCTCCTGCTGGGCTACTCACCTGCCAAGGTCTCCATGCCCTATCAGTTGCTCACCGTGGGGCTCAACGTACTGGTCTTCGCCCTGGCATGGGTCCTGCTGGTTGTGGTGCGCCAGATCTACCTGGCCATGCTCGAGTCGTTCTTCCCAGGCATGGAGCGACCTTCCATGATGATGGCACTCGGTGTAGGGGTAGCTCTGCTGTTGATTGTATCCATCTTCAATGTAGTGGCTGTCAGGTCTAAAATCACGGGCATCTGGCGTCAAAAAGAATAAGGACCCTAAAGACCCTAAAGACCTTAAAGTCCCTAAAGACCTTAAAGACCTTAAAGACCCCCAAATAAACAAAGAAAAATCCATGTCATCCCCACTCGTCAACCTCTACATCCACACCTTCGGCCACGAGCCTGCCATCCAGCCACTGAGCGCCGCTGGCAGCAACCGCCGCTACTACCGCCTCGTCGGCCCCGACGGGCGCAAAGTGATCGGTGTGGAAGGCACCAATAAGGACGAAAACCGCGCTTTTGTAGAAATCGCGCGTTGTTTTGCCACGCATCATCTACCCACTCCTCGCGTACTGGCTGCGGATGAGTCCCATCTCGTCTATCTCCAGGAGGACCTGGGCGACCTCTCTCTTTTCGACGCCATCCGACGTGGAAGAGCAAACGACGGGAACTACGATAGCGACGAAGAAAAACTCCTTCATGCCACCATCAGCCAGTTGCCACGGTTGCAGTTTGAGGGAATCGACGGGCTGGACACCAGCGTGCTCTTTCCTTCTCAACGGATGGATGAGCAAAGCTGCATGTTCGACCTCAACTACTTCAAGTACTTATTCCTCAAACTCGTTGGTGTGGAGTTCAATGAACTCAAGTTGCAGGCCGATTTCGAGCGCCTCGCCACTTCGCTGGCCAACGCACAGCCACAAGCCTTCCTCTACCGCGACTTCCAAGCGCGCAACGTGATGCTCAAGGACGGACAACAGCCCTACTTCATCGACTTCCAAGGAGGACGCCTCGGCCCCATCTTCTACGATGTGGCATCCTTCCTCTGGCAAGCATCCGGACACTATTCCAACTCCCTGCGCCAAAGGCTCATCAGCACCTACAAGGAAGCACTTCGCCCCTTCGCCGACATCGACGACCACCTTTTCAACTCTTCCCTGATGGAATTCGTGCTCTTCCGCATGCTGCAAGTACTGGGTGCCTACGGCTATCGCGGGCTATGGGAGAAGAAGCTCTACTTCATCAACAATATCCCCGCCGCCCTCGACACCCTGAGCCAGCTCGCCAGCGATGGGTGGTGCGACAACTATCCATGCCTCAAGGCGGTAATCACCGACATGGTACAATCCGCCGACGTCAGACGCATCATGAGGGAATGCCAGCAGACAGCGTCTGTCAACAGCGAGCTGCGCCGACAGCCACTCGGAGCACACGTGACCGACTTGCTGGAACAAGACTCCTGCTACACGAAAGCCGACAAGCAGCCTTTGGTGGTCGATGTGATGAGCTTCTCCTTCAAGAAAGGGCTTCCAGAAGACCCCTCTGGCAATGGTGGCGGTTATGTGTTCGACTGCCGCAGCACCCACAATCCAGGACGCTATCAGGAGTACAAACAACTGACAGGACTCGACCAACCCGTGATCGACTTCTTGGAGCAAGACGGAGAGTTGATCGACTTCCTCAAGAGCGTCTATCGACTGGCCGACTTCCATGTGGAGCGATTCATGGAGCGCGGTTTCACACATCTTATGTTCTCCTTCGGCTGCACAGGCGGCCAGCATCGCAGCGTCTATTCCGCCCAACACCTCGCGGAACACCTGCACCGCAAATACGGCATCGAAGTCATCATCACCCACCGCGAGCAACACATCCATACTGTTTTATCCAAATAACACATCATTCATCCCATGACCCGTAAAGCACTGATATTTGCAGCAGGACTCGGCACACGCCTCAAACCACTGACCGACCACATGCCCAAAGCACTGGTCCCCGTAGGAGGACGTCCGCTCCTGCAAATCGTGATAGAGAAACTGCGCGACGAGGGATTCACCGAGTTGGTGGTCAACGTCCACCACTTCGCCCAGATGATCAAGGACTTTTTGGCAGAGCACCACAACTTCGGACTCGACATCCGCATCAGCGACGAGACTGACATGCTGCTCGAGACTGGTGGAGGGGTGAAGAAAGCCGCACAGCTGTTCACCCAAGACGACCAGCCTTTTCTCATCCACAACGTAGATATCCTGAGCAATCTTTCCCTCGGACGCTTCCTGAGCGAAGCCAGCCAACGCAAAGTGACGTTTCAAGGCTCCCGACAGCCTTTGGCTGCCACCCTCATGGTCAACGGACGCACGACGTCGCGCTACTTGCTCTTCAACGACGACAACATGCTCGTGGGATGGACCAACACATCAACAGGAGAGGTGAAGTCGCCCTACACCGACCTCGATGTCGCAGCCTGTCATCCTTATGCCTTCTCAGGCATCCACGTCTTCCACCCCATGTTGCTGCCTCTGATGGATTCATGGCACGGCAAATTCTCCATCATCGACTTCTACCTTTCGGTTTGCGACAAGGTGCCCATCTACGCCAATGTGTCGCCCAACCTTCGGCTGCTCGATGTGGGCAAACTTGATTCCATCACTGCTGCAGAGCGATTTTTAGACGATTTGGGCTCTACTTTTACCATGTAGCCCCTTGGCCATGGGGAAAAATCATCAAAAGGACGATTTTTTTGTAATTTTTCCCCGATTTTCTTTGCCAGAAAAAATAAAAGTTTTAACTTTGCACTCGCGTTTGAGAGAAAGCGCTGCTAAGTTGCGGAAATAGCTCAGTTGGTAGAGCACAACCTTGCCAAGGTTGGGGTCGCGAGTTCGAGTCTCGTTTTCCGCTCTTCAAGTCTGAAACAATGCCCAGGTGGCGGAATGGTAGACGCGTACGTTTCAGGTGCGTATGTCGAGAGGCGTGCAGGTTCGAGTCCTGTTCTGGGCACTAACATACTGGTGATGGCATCATCCCTTTCACCAGTATTTTTATTGCGGAAATAGCTCAGTTGGTAGAGCACAACCTTGCCAAGGTTGGGGTCGCGAGTTCGAGTCTCGTTTTCCGCTCGAGAATAGCAAAGTAAGAATAGAATTTCATGTTGCGGAAATAGCTCAGTTGGTAGAGCACAACCTTGCCAAGGTTGGGGTCGCGAGTTCGAGTCTCGTTTTCCGCTCATCATTTAAGGGGTTAAACTTTTTTCATGACCACATCAGCAGAGAATGCTCATGTGGTTTTAATTTTTTATGCCACGTAGGGACGCGACGTGTCGCGTCCGCCATGCAGGAACGCTACGTATCGTCACACCACGTAGGGACGCGACGTGTCGCGTCCGCCACAACCAATCGAAAGACGCTGAAAGCATCTCCTCCTGATACCCGAGGATACTCCCCCCAGGATCGTAATAAATCATAGAGATATGCAAAAGGTCTGCCGTAAGCAGATCGACATCCGATCAAATTTCTATACTCGCTGTGACAACGCGTTCATTCGTGAACAAAGGTTTGATATCACCACGGATGTCGCCGATATGCACCACACTGTAAGGAGAGATGTTCACGTTCCTCAAAACCACCACAAAAGCATTCCACAGGCTGAAGTAATAGACAGCCCCCTCTTGCAGACGAGAAGTGGCGCCGTCAATGTTGTCAACAAGTGGATCCTGGAGCGTACATGTGAACTCGTTGTTAAGCGAACGCACAAGCCGCACCTGCAACGGCAATTTGCCACAGAAGTCCAAAGCTGTCGGATTGTCTTGCAGTTCCAATGGGAAAACAGAGTTTTTGATACGGATTTGAACAGTCATGATGTCACAGAATTTTCAAGCAAAATTACATATTAATTACATTATAATAAGCACTTTTCCTTTTTTTCATCACTTTAATCCTTAAAAAAAGTATTTTACACTATTTCTGTTCCGAAAAAGAACAATTTTCTTCGCCCTCTCTGTAGGGACGCGACGTGTCGCGTCCGCTATGATTCACACACGAACTCTCACACACGACACGTCGTGTCCCCCACATGGCCGCTCGATTAAATTTTCCTCAATAATTTTTCTACAATTTTGAGCGAAGCGACCCCAAAAAGGGTTTGCCTCAATAATTACCCACATAACCACTCGATTTAATTTTTCCCAAAAAATTTTTCTACAATTTTGAGCGAAGCGACCCCAAAAAGTGCATAGGCTGCGTAGATACATGAAAAAAAAAGACTAATTTTGCATCATGATACTGAAACACCTGAGCATATACAACTATAAGAACATAGCGGAAGCCGACATGACCTTCTCGCCAAAGATCAATTGTCTGATTGGCAGCAACGGGGAAGGCAAGACCAACATTCTCGACGCCATCTACTTCCTCTCTTTCACCAAAAGCGCCAACAACGCCATCGACTCCCTCAACGTGCGGCATGGAGAAGAGGTACTGATGGTGCAAGGCACCTACGACCTCAACGATGTGGAAGAGACGGTGAACTGCGCCATGAAAATCCACCAGCGCAAACGGCTGATGCGCAATAAGAAAGAATACAAACGGCTCACGGAACATATCGGACTGCTGCCACTCATCATGGTGTCGCCCAACGACATCTTCCTCGTCAGTGGAGGAAGCGAAGAACGAAGGAAATTCATCGACGGACTGATCTCGCAGATCAAACCAGACTACCTCTACCTGCTCTCGCGCTACAACCAGGCACTGACACAACGCAACAAACTCCTGAAGCAGGAAGAAGAACCAGATATCACGCTGATGGAAACCTATGAGGAGGTGATGGCAGAGACAGGTGAGCAAATCTACCTGCAACGCAAACAACTCATCGATGCCTTCATCCCCGTCTTCCAACGCTACTACCAGCGCATAGCAGGAGATGGAGAGACAGTCAACCTCGCCTATTCGAGCCACTGCCAACGAGGACCTCTGATCGACATCATCCAGCGCGACAGAATGAAAGACCGCGCTGTGGGCTATTCACTCCATGGCATACACAAAGACGACCTCGAAATGACACTCGGAGGCTATCCGCTGAAGAAAGAAGCATCACAAGGACAGAACAAAACCTATCTCGTGTCGCTCAAACTGGCGCAGTTCGAGTTCCTCAAGGAAACGGGAAGCCACACAGCCCCCCTCCTCCTGCTCGACGACATCTTCGACAAACTCGACGCTCGACGTGTGGAAAGTATCGTCAACCTTGTCAGCGACGACCACTTCGGACAAATCTTCATCACCGACACCAATCGCGAGCATCTTGACAAAATCCTTCAGCGCACCTCCAATGATTACAAAATCTTCACGGTCAGACAAGGCGAAGTCAGCATCAACACGGAATGACCAACGCCCTGGAAATATATCAGACCTACAAACCAACGCCCTGAAAGGGCAGCATCACTCATCCCAGGGCAACACCCTGGGAATATATAAGACCTACAAAAAATCGCCCTGAAAGGGCATCATCGCTCAGCCCAGGGCAACACCCTGGGGATATACAGCACATACAAACCAACGCCCTGAAAGGGCATCATCACTCAGCCCAGGGCATCGCCCGGGGGATATATTGCACCAAACAACCAACGCCCTGAAAGGGCAGCATCACTCAGCCCAGGGCATCGCCCTGGGAATATACAACACAAACAACCAACGCCCTGAAAGGGCAATATCGCTCAGCCCAGGGCATCGCCCTGGGGATTTGCAAATAATTCAACCATTACTTTAACAAACATCTATATATAATTATTTTTCAATATATTATCATAATCAATGAGAAAAAATAAAACCGAAAACCTCAATCAACTCATCCACCTGTTCTTGCGAGAACAGGGGTTAGAGACACCTTATAATGAATATAAGTTGGTGAGCGCATGGCCGGAGGTTGTCGGGCAAGCCATTTCATCTTATACAGGAAATATATTCATCAAGAACCAGATTCTTCATGTTGAGATCAAATCACCGGCACTACGCCAAGAACTGCTCATGCGCCGAACGGTGTTGAAAGACCGACTCAACCAACATGTAGGTGCCCAAGTGATCACCGACATCGCTTTCCACTGACCTAATCCTATCGCCCGATCTTCCAGCATGTAGGGACGCGACGTGTCGCGTCCGCAATGATTTCAAACACTACACAATGATTTCAAACACTACACATGAAATGATTCGGAGACATCGCATCCCCACATTTATTACAGATTCAAGGAGAAACATGAGCTATTAGCATATAAAATCACGAAAAAAACACGATTCACACACTTTTTTTCATCTTTTCATCATGCTAATTGCGGAAAAACCTATAAATTTGCATGATTTTTGTGAAGTGCCCCAGATTCCGAGCAAAAAAAAGGCAAGGAATCAGGGTGTAAAATTGTGTGGCAAGCAATTCAGGCACCACATCCGTTACAACATTCACAACTTCAAAAACATTCAAAAGAGCAATAAAAATAAAAAAACAATCATAAAAAATGGCAAACACTAAGAAAATCAAGGTTAAAACCAAAACCGAGCAAAAGCAAGAACAAGAAGCAATCAGCCTCGACGTTCAACTCTCAAAGTCAGAGGCATTCATCGAGAAGAACTTCAAGCCCATCCTCTACTGCCTGGCAGCAATCGTCATCGTTGTAGCTGGTTGGTTCATCTGGAAAAACCACATGAAGAACGTGGAAAAGGAAGCACAGGTAGCTATCCACACCAGCCAGAAGCTCTTCGGACAGCAGCAGTGGGACAACGCGCTGAAGGGCGACGGAGCCAACAACATTGGTTTCCTCCGCGTCATCGATGAGTACAGCGGCACCAAGACCGCCAACCTCGCCAAGCTCTATGCAGCCATCTGCTATGCCAACACAGAGAAATACGACGAGGCCATCAAGTATTTCGAGGATTTCTCACCAAAGGACGACCAAATCATTTCTCCAGCCGCTGTAGCCGCTCTTGGCAACTGCTATGTGGAGAAGGGTGAGACTGCCAAGGGTGCCGAGACTTTGATCAAGGCTGCCAAGAAGGCCAACAACGACGCTGTCAGCCCTGTGTTCCTTGTTCAGGCTGCCAACCTCTACAAATCGCTGAACCAGAACGACAAAGCACTTGAGCTTTACAATGAGGTGAAGACCAAGTATTTCCGTTCACCACTCAGCACTCAGGTGGAGAAATACATCGAAGAACTATCGAAATAAATGGCTACAGTCAATCACAATCTCTCCGACTACGACATCCAGTCCGTTCCAAATGCTGAAGGGATGAAGTTTGGTATCGTAGTGAGCCAGTGGAACGACAACATCACCGGCGCCCTGCTCAATGGTGCTGTTCAGACACTGAAAGTCAACGGCGTCTCAGCCGACGACATCAAAGTGATGACCGTTCCAGGGAGTTTCGAGCTCACCTACGCCGCTCAGCAGATGGCCAAGACAGGTGTTGACGCCGTGATTGCCATAGGATGCGTCATCAGGGGCGACACCCCTCATTTCGACTATATCTGCGAAGGCACCACCAATGGCTTGGCCTACCTCAACGCATCGCAAGATGTGCCCATCATCTACGGCCTCATCACCACCAACAACATGCAGCAGGCACTCGACCGCTGCGGTGGCCGACTGGGCAACAAAGGCGACGAAGCTGCCGTGACCGCCATCAAAATGGCAGACTTCAGACGGAAGGTGAAGCAATAGACGTTATAGACGTTATAGATCGTTATAGACGTTATAGACGTTATAGACGTTATAGACGTTAAAGTCGTCAAGAACGCCAAGAAACGCCAAGAAACGCTAAGAACGCGAAGAACGCCAGAAAAGTCCGCAAAGCGAGAAAAAAATCCGCTTTGCGGATTTTTTGTACCTAAAAACAATGGTTACCACAACAAAAAATCGTAAATTTGTAGATTGAAAACTATTTCTCCACTCACAATCTCAAGAACTATTGGGTGTCATTAAGAAAATAAGGAAAATAACGATATATACCGCAATCACGCTCATCGCCCTCTATTGCGGTTTGATACTGTTGGTCAGCATGCCATTCATACAGCGTGCTATGGGTGATTTTGTCTCCAAAACACTTTCCGACAAACTGCACACCCATGTCAGCGTGGGCAGCGTGCGGCTGGGGCTGTTCAATAGATTCATCATCGACGATATCGCCATCAAAGACCAAGACAGCCAAGACTTGCTCACGGTAGCTCGCACGACTGCCAGCATCGAGGTGCTGCCACTGCTTGAAGGCAAAATTGTGGTCAACACCGCACAGATATTCGGTCTGAAGGCAAAGCTCAACAAGCCAACTGCCGATGGCCCCACCAACTTCCAGTTTATTCTCGACGCCCTCAAGAGCGACGAGCAGGAACCCTCTACCCCACTCGACCTTCGCATCAACTCCTTCATCCTCCGACGCGCCAACGTGACTTGGGATGTGGCATCAGAACCCGTCGTGCCAGACCGATTCGACACCAACCACCTCAAACTCGACAACATCAACGCCACACTCTCAGTCAAGCACCTCACGCCCGACACGATGAATGTGGTGGTGAAACGACTCAATGTCAAGGAACTCAACTCCTCACTGACGCTCACAGACCTGCGCATGAGGCTTGAAGGCAACCAGCACCAAGTCAAGGTGACAGGGCTGGACCTCATGCTGCAGAGATCGGAGATTTTCGCCGACAGTCTGCTGCTGACGTACGACCAATCAGGCGACAAGTTGAAAATGACTTACAACACCGACATCGATAGTTCTTACATCACCCCTGCCGACCTCTCGCCCCTCATTCCGTCACTCAAGACGCTCGACAACACCTACAACATCATCGCCACAGCCGAAGGCGATGAACAGAACATCAAGCGGTTTGCCCTCAATTTGTTTACCGAAGACAATGCGCTCAGCCTATCCACCCACGGCAGTTTGGCGGGATTAGGCCACAATGACTTCAGCGCCGACATACCCGAGTTGCGGGTCAAAGCCAAAAACGACCACATCAGCCAACTGCTCAACGCCTTCCAACTGGAACCAGGAGTAGCGGAGAAACTGACGTCGCTGGGCGATATCGACATCGATGCCAGCATGAACAAGACCGACTCAGAGATAGACTGCGAGGCCATCGTCGCCACGTCCGTCGGCAACTTGGAACTATCCGCACTTGCCGACCTTGGCGATGTCATCTTGCTGAAATCCACCTCCCTGAGCGCCAGCGACCTCGACCTCCAGACCCTTCTCGACCAACAGGAACTGGGTAAAGCCAGTTTCGACCTCACCCTCAACGGCGACTACGACACCCGTTCAAAGACCCTGGGCAACATGCAAGTGGAAGGTCAGGTCAGCCAACTGGACTACAAGGCCTACACCTACCAAGACATCGACCTCAAAGGCGAGAAGAAAGGCGAGACCTACCACATCGACCTCACCAGCCACGACGACAACGCACGACTGAACTTATCTGGACTGTACGACAGAAGCCAGCCCGTCAACAAAGCCTCGGGCACCGTACAGATTGCCCACCTCAACCCCTCTGCCCTCCATCTCACCGACCAGAGTCCGGCATCCACCTACGGCATGACGTTGCAACTCAACACATCAGGCCACGACCTCAACTCCATGGAAGGCAAAATCACCATCGACTCACTCTTCATCACGAAGGGCGACAAGAGACACCAACTCAATCGCATCGCACTCAATATCAACGCCGACGACAATAACAAGAAAAACATCTATATTGGCAGCGACTTCATCAACGGAGGCATCAGCGGAAACATCAACTACACCGACCTCGTGGCAAGCATCCACAACCAGATGCACAACAAGATGCCCTCGTTCTTCAGCAAGAAACAGCCCACGAACAACAATTTCACGTTCAAGCTCGACTTAGAGTACAACGATTTCCTCAACAACTTGGTCGAGCTGCCTATAGAGACTCGCAAACCCATCCACCTGAGCGGTTATGTCAACGACCCCGACAACACCATGCAGGTCTCACTCACCACACACCGCCTCATCTATGACGGCAGCCGTTACGACTCCCTGAAGGTGGAACTCAACAACGACATCGGCATGCTCTATGTCGATGCAGGGTTCCGGCGCCGACAGGAGACTGCCACCAGCGACATCAAAATCAGCGGTGTGGTCAACAACGACCAGTTGGAGAACACCTTGCGCTGGACGGACGTCAACCACCCCGACAGGAACGGGGTCATCAACACCTTGACCACCTTCACCGACAGCCTCGGCAAACTGAAGACAACCATCCGCTTCAAGGAATCCACCCTCGCCTACAACGGCAAAGACTGGACCATACATCCCTCATCGGTCGATATCTTCGGCAAGGACATCAACATCCACAACATCTACGTCAACAGCGACGACCAATACCTCAAAGTGCGCGGTAATGTCTCCAAGACATCTGCCGACACCCTTTTCGTTGACCTCAAGGACGTCAACATCAACTACGTCACCAACCTGGTCAATTTCCATGCAGTGGAACTGGATGGTCTGGCTTCGGGCCAAGCCATCGTGAGCAACGTCTATGGCGATGTTCCTGTGCTCGACGCTTTTCTCCGAGTGAAAGACCTCTCCCTGCAGACAGGAGTCCTCGGACATGCAGAGATCCACGCCAAATGGGACGAGGAAGTGAACGGCATAGGCCTGAAAGCCCACATCGTTGACAACGGCGGCGAGAACGTGACCGACCTGGACGGATACGTGTCGCCAGGCGACAACAAGATTGACCTCATGATCAATCTCAACAACACCAGCATAGCGTGTCTGAATGGATTCATCGGCGGCATCTTCCGCGACATCAGCGGAACGGCGTCGGGCTACCTCAACGTGGTAGGCCCACTCGATGACATCAGTCTTGTAGGCGATGTGGCTCCCAAGGCGGCACTCACCCTCCGCGCCACCAGTGTGACCTACCACACCCTGGGCGACACCCTGCGTTTCCGCCCCTATAAGTTCCTCTTCCAGAACATCCGTCTGGCTGATGCCAAAAACAACCAAGGAGTGATCAACGGTACAGTCGGCCATGGCAATCTCAAGAACTTCAACTACACTTTCGACCTCAACTTCAACAAGTTCCTTTGCTACGAGGAACATGAGTTCAACTCCGACAAGTTCTACGGCACCGTCTATGCCGACGGCGACCTCCATCTGGCAGGAAGCGACGGACATCCCCTCAACATCACCGCGCACGTCATCCCCACACGCGGCAGTGTCTTCGCCTACGACGCCGCCTCGCCCGACGCGCTGACCAACACGGAGTTCATCACCTACCGCGACCGTTCCACACTGCAAACGTCCATCGGACCCGACTATTTCTCAACCCAGAACCAGACTTCAAGTCTCACCCCCACCGACGATGACAACGACGATTTGGTTCAAACATCCAACGAGGAACTGCCCGAATACACTGGCGACATCTTCATCGACTTCAACATCGAGATCAATCCCAACTGCGAGATCAAGCTCCGCATGGACAACACCCCGCACGACGACGCCTACATGTCCACCTACGGCGTAGGTACCGTCACCTGCAACTACTACAACAAAGGCCCTTTCACCATGTTCGGCAACTACGACATCCAAGGAGGCCGCTACCGCATGTATCTCCACGACATCATCTTCCGCGACCTGGAGTTGCAGGAAAGCAGTCGTGTGTCGTTCAATGGCAACCCATTCGACGCCAACATCCACCTCCTCTGCCACCACATCCTTCCGGCAGTTCCGTTGAGCGACTTGGCAGTGACGGGAGGCAACCAAAACAACAAGGTGAAAGTGGTCTGCATCCTCGACATCACTGGCAAGCTCGGCAACATGAATTTCAATTTCGACCTCAATCTGCCCAATGTGAGCGAGGAAACACGCCAGTTGGTGAGGAGCATGATCAGTACCGAGGAAGAGATGAACACCCAGTTGATCTACCTCCTGGGATTAGGCCGTTTCTATTCCTCCGAATACGCACGAGCCACCAACAACAGCACCTCCTCGGGCGCCATGAACTCCCTACTCTCCTCCACCCTCAGCGGTCAGCTCAACCAGATGCTCTCCAACGTCATCGGCACCAACAGCAACTGGAATTTCGGCACTCTCCTTTCCACGGGTGAACGCGGATGGGACGATATGGATGTGGAGGGAGTGCTTTCAGGCCGACTGCTTGACGACCGACTGCTCATCAACGGCAACTTCGGTTATCGAGAGAACTCGATGAAACGCAATGCCTCCTTCGTGGGCGACTTCGACCTCCGCTGGCGACTTCGTGAGAACGGCAACACCTTCCTGAAGGTCTATAACCAGACCAACGACCGCTATTTCACGAAAGCCACCCTCACCACCCAAGGCATAGGCATCACCTACCAAAAGGATTTCGAGCATTTCTCCGACTTGCTCAGGAGGCAGAGACGCAAAGAAGCATGGAAACAAGCCGCCAAAAACGACACTTTGCCTTAGGCGTTAGGCGTTATAGACGTTATAGACGATATAGTCGTTATAGTCGTTATAGTCGTTATAGTCGTTATAGACGATATAGACGATATAGTCGATATAGCCCCTAAAGGACTTTGAAAAAAAGAAAACATCAACAAAAAATAAATGATATTATGAATCACGGTTTTGTAAAAGTCGCCGCAGCCGTCCCACTCACCAAGGTGGCAGACTGCGAATACAACGAGTTTCAGATCCAGAGCATCATCACACGAGCAGAGGGACAGAAGATAGAAGTCATCTGCTTTCCGGAGATGTGCATGACGAGCTATACATGTGGCGACCTCTTCTCACAGCAACTATTGATCGACAGTTGCGAGAATGCCATACTCAAGCTCATGGAAGCCACTCGCACCTTCAATATCATCTCCATCATCGGTGCACCTGTGCCCTACAAACACGCGCTCATCAATGCCGCCATCGTCATCCAGCACGGCAAGATACTGGCAGTAGTGCCCAAGAGCTACCTGCCCAACTACCGCGAGTTCTACGAACAACGGTGGTTCACTTCAGGTTTCGACATCACCGACGATGCAGTCACCCTCTGCGGCCAGAGTGTGCCCATTGTGCGCAATGCCATCTTCCATACCTCGCAGATGCGTTTCGGTGTGGAGATCTGCGAAGATGTATGGTCGCCCGTGCCACCCAGTTGCCACCTGGCGCTGAAGGGTGCCGACGTCATCTTCAACCTCTCAGCCGACAACGAGAGCATCGGTAAGCACAAATACCTCTGTTCGCTCATCTCCCAGCAGTCTGCCCGTTGCATCTGCGGATATGTCTTTTCCTCTTCTGGTTTCGGCGAATCCACCCAGGACCTCGTATTCGCCGGCAACGGCCTGATCTACGAGAATGGAAAACAGCTGGCACGCAGCGACCGTTTCTCTTTCGAGGAACAGATTATTGTTTCCGAAATCGACATCGAGCGTATCCACGCCGAACGCCGGACTAGCACCACCTTCTCTGAGAATGCGAGGATCGACCACACTCCTGTGACCGTCATCGAATGCCCCACCATCATCCCCGAGGACTTTCAGTTGACACGCTATGTGGCACCCCACCCCTTCGTGCCCTACGGCAGTGAGCTCGACGACCGTTGCGAGGAAATCTTCGCCATTCAGGTGGAAGCGCTGGCAAAGCGCATTGTCCACACCAATGCCAAGACCCTCGTCATCGGCATCTCCGGTGGTTTGGATTCCACCCTGGCGCTGCTCGTCTGTGTACGCACCATGGACCGATTGAAACGCCCCCGCAAGGACATCGTCGCCATCACCATGCCTGGTTTCGGCACCACCGACCGCACCTACAACAATGCAGTGGCACTCATGGACTCGCTCGGAGTGACCATGATGGAAATCAACATCAAAGACGCATGCCTGCAGCACTTCAAGGACATCGGCCACAACCCCAACAACCACGACGTGACCTATGAGAACAGTCAGGCCCGAGAGCGCACCCAGATCCTCATGGACATGGCCAACAAGGTGGATGGCTTTGTGGTGGGTACGGGCGACCTCTCCGAACTGGCACTCGGTTGGTGCACCTACAATGCCGACCACATGTCGAACTATGGGGTCAACGCATCCGTGCCCAAGACCCTCGTGCGCCACTTGGTGAAATGGGTGGCCAACTCCAGCATGGACGAGAAGTCGAAAGCCATCCTCTTAGACGTTATCGACACCCCCATCAGTCCCGAGTTGTTGCCAGCCAACGAACAAGGCGAGATTGAGCAGAAAACAGAAGACTTAGTGGGTCCCTACGAGCTCCACGACTTCTTCCTCTATTATTTCCTCCGTTTTGGTTTCCGTCCAGCCAAGATTTTCTATCTCGCAAAGATTGCCTTCGACGGCAAGCACAAGAACGCCTCCCAATACGACGACCTGACCATCAAGAAATGGCTCAAAACCTTCTGCCGCCGTTTCTTCACCCAGCAGTTCAAGCGTTCCTGCCTGCCCGACGGACCGAAGGTAGGTAGTGTGGCATTGAGTCCACGAGGCGACTGGCGCATGCCGAGCGACGCCAGCTACGCACTCTGGGTCAAGGAATGTGAGGAATTGTAAGATTTTTATGAAAAGACCCTGAAAGGGTCCCCTCTCAATAACCGAGGGTGCTTAGCACCCCCGGATCCATCCCAGAAACCACATCTTCCCCCAGGACCCTGAAAGGGTCCCCTCTCCCCCCATTACATCACTTCACTTATCGTGGATATAGATGGATTGTGGGAGTTGTCTGACATATTGATGATGGTCCTTGACGACTTCCTTAAAGAATTGCTCAGGGTCATCCGCCACCTCATCAAACTGTTCGAGAATCGACTTCATCAACTCACGCATCTTGGGTTCAGCCGTAATAGCGCAAGTCAGATAGCACACGATGCGGTTGTCTTTATCCACAAGGACAGGCGGATTAGAGGAATATGAGTTCCAGGGAGAGTAAGGGTTGTAGGGATTACCGTATGGCCCGTACTTGTTCCAGATGGATTTACCGCCATATTTCGATCCGTATGTACTATGCCTGTTCCATATTGATTCAGAATCATAAGGAATAGCCCATTTGCCAAGATAATCCTCATAGTCTTTCCCGCCATATATCCGATAAGACTGAGCGAAAAGAGAGCAGGCAAACAACAAAACGACTCCAAGTGCAACTATTCTTCTCATTGATATTTAGTGATTAGTTCAACATTCTTTATGTGATTCGGCTGTAAAGTTACGACAAACCTAAGGTTTATGCAAATTCTGAGTGTTGTTTTTTTGAGGGGCAGCGAAGTGTAGCTCCGTCAACCCCAATTCTCAAATGATAGGAGGTGCGGCATTCCTGCCGCACAACAATGTTCGGCAGGAATGCCGAACCTCCTAATAATAGAGTTGATTTGGCGTGACGTTTTGGGCATGTTTTTAAATGTTTCATCATACTCGGATTTTGAGGATATTTATACAAAAGCAACTTATTTCTGCATATTTTCGGTTGTATTAGGGTTGTTTTGTATGTTTTTGCAATGTGTTTATGCAAAAATGTTTCATGGGTATGACATTTTTAGGCTTTAGGCTTTAGACTTTAACCCCACCCCTGCCCCTCCCCTTAAATGGGAGGGGAGTCTATTACGCTTGGTCTGCTGGTGACTACACCGTCTATGAATGGGTGGGCACAGGGTTCCCTCAATGGTCAATATTGACGGGTTATTGGGTTATTGAGGCCGCCAAGATAAGGCGGCTTACCTAACCACCTTCTGGATGGCTACAGCAAGCATGGAATGCTCGGGCACGCGGTTGCAAAGTTACGAAAGATTGTGATGAAAGTGTGGTGGGAGGGAAAGCGAATTTATCATATTGATGATGAAAGGTTATTGGGTTATGGGTTATTGAGGGGGGGAAAGGGTTGTGGTTTATGTGGTGTGAGTCTGGCATCGCACTTTCAAAGGCTAATCTATATTAGGGTTGTTACTATTCAGCAGGGCTATCATTGATGGTCGATGCCAAGCTTTGGCGATTTGCCTCATTATCTTAAAAAATCCTCCTTTTCGTCCATTTTTGTCCTTTTGATATTTGTTTTTCGGAATAAAAATGTAAATTTGTGGGATGAAAGAATTTGGTACCTAAAAGAGGCATTTTCCACCTCATCTTGGCCAAAAATAAAAAAAACGACCTAATCTAACAAAAAAATTCCCACCTGTACCGCGTTATGAGACACCCAAGGGGTAAATTTGCAGGCAAAATAGTAGTTGATAACAAACAAACTAATGTGTTTCATAAACTAATCAAAGCAATCATAAGAAAACAACAATAATAAGAAATGAAAATCAAAGAAAAAAACTACCCACAGATTTTGTTCATTCAATAATTATAATTATTTTTGCATCGCAGACAGGATTAAATTGTTTTATACATACTAATATATCACATACCTTTTTGCTAAGACACTCAATGATTACAATTATTTGAATCTAGACTATTAAAAACGATATCAAACCATGCGCTTCAAGATCAAATTACAGATACAACCCGAGGTGATGGGAAGCGAATTACCCATCAATTACCAGTACCCATTACAAGTGGCAATTTATCATATATTAGAACAAAGTGACCTCAATTTCTCCACTTGGCTTCATGAAAATGGTTACCAGCAAAATGGAAAACGCTTTAAGTTGTTCACTTTTTCCAAACTATTCGTACCTCAGTATGAAATTGATAAACAACGTGAACGTCTCATCGTAAAATCGGATTATATAACGCTCTACATTAGTTTCCTGCCAGAAAAGAGCACCCAACAATTCATAAAAGGTCTTTTCCAACAGCAGACAATACAGATAGCTGACCACATATCAGGAGTTCAGTTTGTGGTAAGAGAAATACAGGTAATGCCCCCCTTCGACTATCGGCCTGATATGGCATTCAGCACACTCTCACCTGTCTGTATCTCACTTCGCAACGAACGAGGCTTGATGGATTATCTTTCTCCCAAAGATCCCCACTATGAATCCGGCATCCTCACAGGACTCCTAGCACGCTACGAAGTCATTCATGGCCAACCGTTCAGTGGTAATCCCTATTGCCGCTTGCAACTGCTTAATGAGCCCAAGTCTTCACTTGTTCGCATCAAGGCAGGAACACCCAACGAAACTCGTGTACGAGGCTACAGGTTTCAGTTCAAAATAGATTTACCCAGAGAGTTGATGCAAATAGCTTTCGAAAGTGGCTTGGGGGAAAAAGGGAGTATGGGATTCGGAATGATTGGATAAACTAAAGAATAGCTATGTATATAGTAAAGTATATAGGAAAGTTCGGCTATATCAAGCCATGGACAGCAGTTAGGGATGGCGAAACATTCAGCCAGCAGTTTCTAACGCCTTCTATTCTAGAAGGTATGGAGAAGAAATTATTTCCTGAATTGCTTGCAAAAAATGGACAAATATGCAAAATACTTCGTCACAAACTCAGTTATGCTGGCGTTGACATGCAACAAGAAGTAACCCAAACCAGAGGTTGGGAAAAAAAGGGGAAAAAACAAATGGAGCGTAAACGCTCCATATTAAAACGAGGTATTTTGATTGACCCAATTCTACACTTAGCCTTTGAAAACAAAGACGATGCTGAAAGAGCGGCAAATCAGCATCTATGCCTTTGTCGGAATGAAGATGTCATGTTACCTTGCCCAGTTATTATTGAAATGTCTGAAAAAGAGTTTTCTGAATTGGAAGGGTTTGAACTACGCATCGGTAATTCAGAAAAGTCCTTTTTAGTGGGATACAATCGTTTTGACAGTGCTAAGCCAATGTATGGATGGATAGAAATTAATGGCAATAAACTCATTTAGAAGATGACGGAAAGCTATGATTACATATTAGCGAAACATGAAACTGATGGACGCATGCCCTTAACTGCACATCTTAAAAGTGTAGCAGAAGCTGCTACACTCATAGCTAGCAATGTCGGACTTGATATGGATCTTGCACGTAAGGGAGCTATTCTACACGATATTGGGAAAGTCAGTCCTCTTTTCCAAAGGACTCTTAAACAGGGTTATACACATAAACCGGGATTCATTTTCCGACACGAAATTGCATCCTTGTTCTTCATTTCTCTGTTTGATAAAGCAGAGTACCCAGCATTGATAGATATGATAATAGCTCATCATAAGTCAATTTATAATGACATCGGAGCAAAAGGGATCCTTGATTTGGATGATAATATGGATTGTTTTAGACGTCATATCGATAAGTTCGATAAGTGGAGTGCTATCGCATTGGGGATTCTCAATGAATTTGGAATCAAGACGCATACAATCAGTTTAGAGGAAGCACGCAATAATTATGACTATGTTGTTGAATATTGTAAAGAGAAGCCATTGAATATATCCAGATGGAAAGGGCTTTTGATGGCAGCTGATCATTACGCTTCAGCGCTGGCTGAAAGAAGTGAGGCTTCGCTTGACAAACTATTTATCAAACCTGATTTGAGTTTCTACAACCGTAAGCACCATCTATTTCCTTTGTCGGAAATTGATTCAGGAGACAACCGAAGGCACACTATTGTCACTGCTCCAACAGGGGCTGGTAAGACTGATTTCTTAATCAGGCGCTGTCACGGGCGTGTGTTCTACACACTGCCATTCCAAGCATCCATCAACGCTATGTACGACAGAATCAAACACGATTTACAAAATACTTCTTCACAAGTTCATCTTCTTCATGCCGCTTCTGGCCTCAAAGTAAGAGAGTCTGGAGTTGAGGAAAGTATTTTACAACATCACCTAGGTGCATCGGTAAAGATTCTCACTCCACATCAGATAGCATCTGTTGTTTTTGGGATCAAAGGTTACGAGGCGATGTTGCTCGACCTTGAGGGGTGTGACGTGATATTAGATGAGATTCACACTTATGCGTGCGAAATACAAGCTATTGTCCTAAAGATAATCGAGATTCTTCGGTCGATAAACTGCAGGATTCATATTGGAACGGCAACAATGCCAAGTGTTTTATACAACAAGATATTGGAATTATTGGGCGGAAAAGAAGAAGTGTTTGAAGTTAAGCTGCCAGATGAAACTCTACGTACATTCAATAGGCACATCATTCACAAGAAAAAAGATTTCGATAGTTGTAAAATGGTGATTGAGGAAGCCGTTGCTCAAAATCAGAAAGTGTTGATTGTCTGCAATCAAGTGAAACGTTCTCAACAGCTATACAATAATATTGCAACAGTATATCCGAATATCGACATCATGCTAATTCACAGTCGCTTCAAACGAACAGACCGTTCCTCATTAGAGCGATTGCTAAGAGAAAAATTCAACACATCTACTAAAGCTTGCATAGTTGTTTCTACCCAAGTTGTAGAAGTGAGCCTTGACATTAGCTTTGATGTGATGATCACAGAATGTGCTCCTATAGATGCTTTGTTACAGAGATTCGGACGAATTAATCGCAAACGAACAGAAGAAACAATTGGCCACTATAAGGAAATCTATGTCATTCAACCACCTCAGAACCAAAACGACTCCTTGCCTTACAATGTAGAAATCCTTCAGAAGAGTTATGAGGTTCTGCCAAATGACTCCTTACTTGAAGAAGCGCTGTTGCAAGGAATGATAGACAGAGTCTATCCTGATGCAAAATTTATGAATCTTGATTTTTCTGGCGTTATCTTCGTCAATGGTCAATGGATTATTAAAGAACTATGTCACAATGCAAAGTCAGCGTTGCTTGATGTACTTGAAATCAATTCCGCAGTGTGCATTGCCGAAAGTGACAAAGAAGAATATTTTCTTCAACCAGAAGAACGCTTGACGCTTGAGATACCAGTTAGTTACAAAAGCATTGCATATAACGGACTAAGACAGATAGACGTCGGCTCACGCCCATTCATAATACCTGACAGGGCATACGAAGATGAGAGAGGATTATTGATAAATCTTGCAAAACCAGAATTTTTCACTCACTATGACTTTTTGTAAAAAATAGATATTATGATTACAGCAACTATAGGTAAGATCTTTCTAGAAGCTTACAACAAGAAGAATGGAACCAAATATGACGCTAAGACATTCTTTGTCGAGGTATATCATCCACTATTTTTTGGTAGCAACAAGTATCTTCAATGGGTGCAGAACTCTCCTTTTGTACAAGGATTAGAAAAATCAAGTTCTGGGGAGTTCGGTGTATGTGATTTGATTAAAGATAATGAAGGAAAGGCTAAATCTTTTAAGGACAAAGAAGAACTAAATTCCTACCTCAAATTAGTCTATGCCGATGATTTTTTAGAGGTTAAGTATTCTACTCTGAGAAAGGTAAAAGTCCTTTTGAAGATAAATCAAAATCAAGTGAGGAGAATGTTGGAAGTTTTCCTATTAAAAGTAAATGAGACAAAGAAACCGGATGCAAGTATTGCCCCGGGGTTTGCCGCTTCTGAAGAAAAAGAATTTGCAACGACATCGGGGCAGGTTTCTAACCTAAACATTCAACTCGATAAAGATGTTATTTTCCTTTCATGGATAGGCTCAAGCTTAAGTATTAATGTTGAGGGGGGTGCTATCTTGTTTACCAATCCGAGGATTCTTTTGGATTTGTTTGAGGGTTGGAAATTGTATCGGAATATTTTGAATGAAACCAACAAAATGAAAGGGAATCAAGTAAATGCTTGGAATGGTCAATGGTTAGCCTATCGGTATAGTAAAGCTTATCAATCACCTCAACACATGTTGGCATTTAATAATAATTCTCTGTTTGTTAGTTCAAATGATGGGATCAGTATTGCTACTATATCATGGACAAAATTTCTAATAAAATTATCTTATTATCTCGATATAAAGAGTATTATTGGCTATATTTACGGATTTGATCCAAAGAAAAAACTGCCTATTACTATAGGTTTTATTCCAATCGACTTGAATAACATTAGAAGACCATTTGATTTATATCATAAGTTTTTTGGTATGGATAATGAAGGTAACAAGGCTGAAGAATTATGGGGAACTGAGTATGGCTTGAAAGAATCATGCAAATTAGGTGTTATTGGTCTACATGCCATGCAGCCTAAAGGCTTAAAGCGATATATGGCGGCAGATAAAGACAAAAGTGTAAGGCTCCCCAAACTTGACAACAATCAAACAATTTTTTTTCACACATATCAAATTTGGTTATTGGCTATGCTAAACAATGAAGAACTGTGGACTAAGTCCCTTGAGTTTGCAAAAACATTGCAGACTTTCGTCAACAATGACAAGAAATTGAGTACAAACCGAGAAAATATTGTGAATAACATCCTTGCTGCTACATCCAAGAAGGCTTTCATCCAGGCTTTGAGTGGAATTGCAGGCGATATAGACTCTTTCAACGAGATTGAAGATAATGCTAAAGTTGTTCACATGATGCCAAATGACAACGTGCCATACTATCTCACCTTGATTCGTTTCCATTATGCTGGAATAAATAATAAGAACCAGAAGTAAAACTAAAAACTAGTATTACAACTAATAATGTATCATAATATGAACAAATCATCTTTCATTTATCTGCGCGGACTAAAGCACGCAGCAAACACAGTATTCTGTGTTGAAAATGGTCAAAAGAGTTACTACGACCCACAGTTCGGCATTCAAGTTCCATACTCAAGTGGTCAACAGGTGAAACGTTCTATATTGACTGATCTCACAGACTTGCTTGGAGTAGAACCCGCACCTACGACTTTCGTATTTGATGTCAATAAAGACAAGAAACTTGGCGAAGGAGAAGTCCTGTCCATTTGCGATCCCACCTATCCTGACCAATTGTTAGGAGGCTGGATGCGTGCAGTCAAAGACGGCAACGAACGCACAGTGAAACGTCGCAGTCCGTTGTCGATATCTTCTATGTATCCGCTACACCCCCTACTTGTCAACAAATCAAAAGAAAACATCACTTTTGATCGTTCCGATAGACCTGAATCACATAAGATAAAGGTTCGGGATCCCAAAGGCAATGAGATGTCAGAGGAAGAGATTGAAGAACTTCTCGCTGGCACAGACAGAAGCCTTTTCCGCAAATGGATTCCTGAAAATTACAGAGCATCAGGACTCTTTGTCTATGATGTAGCTATTGACCTGCGTACTTTGTTCTGCGTATCAACCAACCAGTACGAACCTGAACTATCGAAAGAAATGATAGATCATATAGAAAAGAATGGATGGGTAAAAGGGCGAAATGTATTCGGTGAATGCTTAGTCTTACCAAAAGAAGAACGTGACAAGATCATACCAGCCTTGGCCCACGCATTGATAAACTGGCGCATCACCTCCAATCAAGCACGAACTTTCAGTTTGATGGAAACTCTGGCTGTAGCAATCAGCGACAATGCTAACACATTGTCAGGCGCAATAAGAGCAAAGCTGTCTGAAGAAGGAGCGAAACCGACTGCTAAACCAATTATTGATGAGAATGCAGGTGCAGAGGTTTTTGTAACATTATCTTGCGCTGGATATGTTGTAACGGAGAATGAAAGTGCGGATGCCCTTAAAGAAGCAGAGAAGAAGCTGATACAACTAATGAGTGATTTTGATTACGAAAATCAGTAGCATTGTTTATCATTCTTCGACAATCTATATCTACAACACCCCGATGCTTCTCCATCGGTGGTGTTGTATGCAATTAAAGCCCAATTAACTGGATAACAAAAACATAGATAAAAGCCTATGACACCTACAGGAACACATTTTAACTACTACCATGTATGCCACCGGAAATTGTGGCTGTTTGCAAATGGGATTAATATGGAGCATGAGAGCGACATTGTTTATGACGGGAAATTGATTCATGAAGGCAGTTATCCACAACGGACTGAACGATTCGAAGAAATTGCCATTGAAGGTGTCAAAGTGGACTATTTCGATACGAAACGGCGAGTGATTCATGAAATAAAGCGTTCCAACAAAATTGAGAAAGCACATGAATGGCAAGTGAAGTATTATATATACGTGTTTGAGCAAAATGGAATGGAAGGATGTACCGGATTATTGGAGTATCCTTCGATGCGCCAGACATTACCAGTGGTTCTAACTGATATCGACAGAGAAGAAATTAAACGTACTGTGAATGAGATAAACAGCATTATAGAATCTGAGGATTGCCCTCCAAAAGTGAATAAACGGATATGCAAATCGTGTAGCTATTATGATTTTTGTTTTACATCAGAAATAGAAGAATGAAAAGAACTTTTTACTTATTCAATCCAGGTTGTTTGGAACGCCAGGACAACACATTGAAATTCACTCCTTATTCTGTTGACGAAGAAGGGAAAGAGCATCCTTTACAGCCCCGTTTCTTACCTGTAGAGGATATCAATGAGTTTTATTGCTTCGGCTCTTTGAGAGCAAGTAGTTCATTGTTCAATTTCCTTGGTCAAAAGGACATTTGTTTGCATTTCTTTGACTATTATGAGAATTATACCGGCTCATTCATGCCTCGCGATTCCTTGTTGTCAGGTAAGATGCTATTAGCACAAACATCTGCATATCAAAACAAAAAGCAAAGGCTTTTTATTGCACAAAGCTTCATAGAGGGAGCTGCATATAATATGGTCAGAAACCTTATGTATTATAATCGCAGAGGTAAAGACTTGGAAGTAACTATCAATACAATCAACGACTTGTCGATTGAAATCAAACAAACCACGAACATTGAAGAGTTGATGGGTCTTGAAGGTCAAATCAGAAGATACTACTATGAAGCATTCAACCTTATAGTTAATGATTTTGAAATGGGGGTACGTAGTAAGCAACCTCCAAAGAACGAGGTGAATGCACTCATCTCCTTTGGCAATATGATATGCTATACACAATGCTTGAGGGCAATACATCAAACACAACTAAACCCCACTATTAGCTATTTGCACACGCCAGGAGAAAGGCGCTACTCATTGTGTTTAGACATCTCGGAGATATTCAAACCCATTATTGTTGACCGAGTCATTTTTCGCGTTCTTAACAGAAAAGAGATACAAAGCAAGCATTTCGAGAAGAAATTAAGCCATTGTTTATTGAATGAAAATGGGAAGAAACTGTTTGTCAAGGCTATTGAGGATAAGCTGGAGGAAACATTTCAACACAAATCACTTGGGAGAAAAGTCAGTTTCAAACATCTAATCAAGTTAGAGTGTTACAAATTGGCTAAACATTTATTGAACATTGAAGAGTACAAACCATTTAAAACATATTGGTAGCCTTATGTATGTTATTCTTGTTTATGATTTTGGTGAAAAAAGGGTAGGAAAGATGCTGAAATTGTGTCGAAAATACTTGTTCTGGGTTCAGAATTCTGTTTTTGAAGGAGAAATTACAGACGTTAAGTTAAAAGAACTATTGCAGACTGCTCATGGATTTATGAATCAAAAAGAAGATAGTATCATATTATTCAAACATCCATCTCTTATGTATATGGATAAAGAAATCATAGGAAAAGAAAAAGGTCTCACCGATAATTTCTTATAAATTGTTGTCGATAACTATTGTTTTGGTACATATCTGGATAGAAAAAAATATTCCATCACATATATCACTCAAAATCAGCAATATAAAAAAATGTCGATGTCTCGGTGCTTTTTTATTATCATACATCGACATCATTTTCCATAAAAAAGTTGTATTTTTGCAAATATAAATAGTTGACTATTAGTATTTCCCTCATCACAAATATCAGGGTTATAATCGTACTTATGTAGAATTGAAACA